>JAPOYZ010000498.1 GCA_026706325.1 Candidatus Aminicenantota bacterium | reverse complement strand
AAAGAGGGCACAGAGGGCACAGAGAAAAACCAAGGGAAGCGTATGTTTTGCGGGACCGCTTTCGCAGTAGATTGATTTCTGCGGCGCAGGCTCCTAGGCAACCATCGCCGGCGGTTCGGTCACTTCCAAGGAAGATACGCGTCATGAGTTTCCCGGAACCGCCTCCCGCCCTGGAAAACGTGGATCTGACCCGTATCGACGGCTCGGACGAGACGCTGGCCATCACTCCCGGTTGGTTTCCCATGGGCCGATTGGCGGCGTCCATCCGGAGCGTGGGCGTGGTCACGCCCTTGCACCTGCAGCCGGCGCCGGGCGGCGGTCTGAGAATCGCCATGGGGTTCCGCCGCTACCGCGCGGCGCGGGCTTCGGGAGTGCGCGCGGTGCCGGCGTTGGTCCGGACCCGGGCCTCCGACCGGCAACTCTTCGACTGTGCGCTGGCTGAGAAAGCCGCCGGCGCGCTTCACGATCTGGAGCGGGCGCGGGCTCTGGTCAAGCTCAGGGAGCAGTTCGGGGTCGAAGAGGAATTCCTCATCGACCGGTACCTGCCGCTCCTGAACGCGCCGCCCAGCCGCTACCGCCTCCGCTTCCTCCTCCGCCTCGGACGCCTCGACGAAGTGTTGCAGCGCGCCGTTCACCGGGTCCTGGACCCGGAGACGGCCTTCCGGCTGGCGGCTTGGACGGTTGCGGAGCGGGAGCTGTTTCTGGGACTCCTGAAGCGGTATGAACCGGGCCGAAACCGGCAGCGGGAACTGTTCGACCTGCTGGACGACCTCAGGTCCGCCGAGCGCCGGCGCGGCTCCGGAGGACTGGACCGGATCTGGCAGGCGTCGGGCGCCGGAGAGGCGGATGAGGACGCCGGGACGGTCCGCCCCCTTCGGTTTCGCCGGATCCTGGATTGCCTTCACCGGCTGCGCCGGCCCCACCTGTCCCGGCACCAGGATCGCTACCGCCGGCTGAAGGGGGACCTCAAGGTTCCTCCCCAGATCCGGTTGCAGGTTCCCCCCTATTTCGAGGGGGATCAGCTCTCGTTCTCTTTCTCCTGCCGCAATCAGGCCGAGTTTCGCCATCTGGCGGGCAGGCTCGAGGAGATGGGCGCCCGTCCGGAACTGGGACAAATCTTCGAGCTCTTGTGACTGTCCATGACGATCCGTGCGCGGGATTGATAAGCTCTTAGTCCCTCCCCCCTGGACGGGGCGGGCGGAGGCCGACGCCATGGTTTCGTACAGACCGGACAAGATCTACGTGGAACGCTGCGTGGCGGACTCGTGGGTCACCCGGAACGTGTTGCGCCGGCTTGCAGACACGCCGGTCGAATGGCTCGAAGACTCCCGCGCGCTGTTGTCCGAGTCCCGCCGCTTGAGTCCTTCCCTGGCGGCGGCCAAGAGATCCCTGGTGTTGGCGCGGCACAAGGGGCGCTTTTTCAAGGATTGTCCGGCCAGCCGGTCACGGGGCGAGCGGAACGTCTGCTGCAACTACTTCGTCGTCAACTACGCCAGCAACTGCCACATGGAGTGCAGCTACTGCTATCTCCAGACCCACCTGAACTTTCCCCATCTGGTCGTCTACGCCAACTATCGCGACCTCTTGCAGGAGCTTGAGACACGCTTCCGATCCCACCCCAAGACTCCCTTCCGGGTGGGGACCGGGGAGTTGGCCGACAGCCTGGCCCTGGATCCGCTGACCCGCTATTCGGTTCCCTTGGTGGAATTCTTCTCCCGCTTCGACAACGCGATCCTGGAATTCAAGACCAAGTCGGATTGCGTCGACAACCTCATGGGGCTGGAGCATGGTGGACGGACGGTGGTGTCGTGGTCCATCAACCCCAGGCCGGTCCAGGAGAGCGAGGAACATCGCACGGCGAGCATCGAACGGCGGCTCAGGGCGGCGGAACGTTGCGTTGCCGGGGGGTACCGGGTCGGGTTCCATCTGGACCCCATGATCCACTACCCGGGCTGGGAGCGGGACTATGAGGATCTGGTCGACGAGATCTTCCGCCGTTTTCCGCCCCGGTCCGTTGCCTGGATCTCCCTGGGCAGCCTCCGCCTGAGTGCCGGGTTGAAATCATTCATGAGGTCCCGATTCCCTCGAAGCGGACTTCCGCTGGGAGAGCTGGTCCCGGTCCCGGACGGCAAGCTCCGCTACTTCTGGCCGATTCGGGTGCAGATGTACCGTTCGACCGTTGAGTGGGTCAGGGGCCGCAGCCCCGGGACCCCCGTCTATCTGTGCATGGAGCGTCCGGGAGTCTGGAGCAAGGTCTTTGCCCAGGCCCCGCCGGACGAGAAGCGCCTGGGCCGCCGTCTGGCCGGCAGCCTGCCGCTTACTGCGGCACGGTGAACCGGAAGCCGTTGATGTCCATCTCGGCGCGGGTGGACATCCAGTCCCGGGGCAGATCCTGGATGTAGAGGGTGAAGCTCCGTTTCCTCATGGGCTGGATCGGGGCCGTGTAGGCGCCCGGCCGGATTGGAGTCCGGGTGGTTTCCCAGACCGGCACGTCGTAGTTGAAGAAGATCATCTTCATCTCGACCACGTCCAGCGCCCGCTCCCCCTGATTCTCGATGGTGGCCGAAAAAACGGCCATTCGGTTGCCGGCAATGTTCTTGGCCATCTGGAGGCGGGGCCGGGTCAGGCTGACGTGTTCCCGATACCAGCCGTAGTCCGTATCCCCTTCCCGGAGCACTCCGGTCAACTCCTCCCGCTGCTGGGGCTTGGGATCATGCATGAAGATGACCACGCTCGCCAAAAGGATGGCTGCCAACCCGACGGGAATCAGGATTTTCCAATGCTCTTTGGTGCGGGCGGCGGCGTTGGTCTGAAACATGGCCGGTCTACTCCTGCTCCTGGATCAGGACAAAATGAACTCTCCGGTTCAAGGCCCAGGACTCTTCCGACTGGCCCGTGTCGAAAGGCCGTTCCTCTCCCAGGGCGATGGTCGTCATGCGGCCGGGATCGATGCCCGCGTCCACCAGGAATTGGCGCACCACCTGGGACCGCTTGTCGGCCAGAGCAAGATTGTATTCGTCGGTGCCGCGCTCGTCGCAATGCCCTTCCAGGACGAACCGGACCTGAGCGTTTTCGGGCTGGGAAAACCAGCGGGCGTTGGCCTCCAGGGTGGACCTGTTCCGAGCATCGAGCACGCTGCTGTCGAAGCCGAAGAATACGGGCTCGACGCTGAGCGGGACTTCGTCGCCGCGGGCCGCCGGGAACAGGTCCTCCTGGTCGATCGCTCCGCTCCGGTCCGCCGAGACCTCGATCGTCACCAAGCGCTCCACCGTGCCCCCCGGTCCTGTGGCGCTCAGCCTGTAGGAGGTGGTTTCTTCGGGAAAGAGCTTGATTCTTCCGGACGGATCCACGACTCCGATGCCCTGGTCGATCCGCACTTCGCGGGCGCCCTCGGTCTCCCATGACAGCAGGGCCGAGCCCCCTTGCCGGATCACGGACGGCTCGACGTGAATCTCCAAGCTGGGCGCCGAGGCAACGGCCGGCTCGGCCGCGTCGGTCCCGGTTCTGGAAGTGCCGGCGCCGGCGTCCCGGTCGGCGGCGCTGGGAGGAAGGGGGGGCACCCGGTTTCTGCCGCAAGAGGCTCCCGCCAGGACCAGAAGCCCCAAGACCAGGAACGGCAGACGGAATGAAAATCTGAAGAGGTCCCTTTCAGCGGGTGGAAGCATACTCAGGTCCGGCGATGATGGTAGTGAAGTTTACCGTATCCAAATGACGACGGGCAACTCGCCTCACCTCCTCGGCGTCGACCGCGCGGATCCAATCCGGATACCGGCGGATGAAGTCCGGGTCCAGGCCGAAGCGTTCCGCCGTCAGCAGAAACCGGGCCACGTGGGCGTTGGACTGGAAACCGAAAACGAAACTGCCGGTCAGGTAGTTCCGCGCCAATTCCAGTTCCTCTTCCGTGGGTCCATCCTCGATGAGACTCTCGATTTCCTCCATGAGTCCGCTCACGGCGGCGTCACGATTCGACGGCGAGGTGCAGATGTAGGCGAGGAACCGTCCCGGATAGCGGCCGGCCGACCCGGTGAGGTCGCTGTAGGTGGCATAGGCGAGGCCCCGGCGGTCCCTGAGCTCCCGGGGAATCCGGCTGGTGAACCCCGGCCCGCTGCCCAGGACAGCGTCCATCACCTGGAGCGCGTAGAAATCGGGGTGGTCCCGGGTCACGCCCAGGTGACCCAGACAGACGTGCACCTGTTCCCGGCCCTCCAGGACCCGCTGTCGCACCCGGGGTGCGCGCTGGCGGCGGGGCACCGGGGGCCGGCTCTTTCGGAAGCGGCCGTTTCGCCAGGATCCCAGGCGGCGGTCCACCAGGTCCGCAACCTGTGCGTGACCGGCGTTCCCCACCACCACCACAACCGTGTTCTCCGGAGCATATCGCAAGCGGTGAAACTCCCGAATGTCCTCGATCTGCAGCCGCCTCAACGACGCCGGGGTGCCCAGGCCGGGGAACTGCAGCGGACCGCCGCGGTAGATCTCCCGGTTCAGCAGGTTGCTCACCACCACCTGCGGATCGTCCTCCAGCGCCTCCAACCGGGTCAGGGCCTTCTCCCGCTCCAGGCCGAATCGTTGCCTGGGGAAGGTGGGGCGGGAAACCATCTGGGCCGCCAGATCGAGTCCTTCCGGCAGATCGCGGTCCCGGAGATGGAGCGAGATCCCGGTCAGTTCATGTTGGCAACAGGTGGAGAGGTTGCCGCCCGCGTCCTCCACCAGGCGGGAGATGTCGTCGGCCCGGTATTTGGCCGTTCCTTCCTCCAACATCCGTGAAGCAAGGGCCGCCAGTCCCGGCTGCCGGAGCGGGTTCTGGTCGGTGCCGGCGAGAACGAAGGCGTTGACCGAGACCACGGGCAGACGGTCGTTTTGACAGGTGAGGAGGACCAGTCCGTTGTTCCAGACCCGTCGTTGGAATCCGTCCAGAACCATTTTCGATACTCTCGGCTGCAGGCTGGGCTATCCGGTCTCCACGACGCCGACCGTCCAGCGCCGTCCGGTCCAGTGTCCGGCCGCGGCCGCCATAACCTCCTCGGCGGTCAGCCGGGAGATGCGCTCCACGTAGTCGTTCCAGTATCCCGGGCGCTGCAGCGCCTCCATGGAGGCCAGTTGCATGCATTGGTCGAATGTCGTTTCCAGTTCGAAAAGAGACTGGTTGATGCACTGGTTCTTGGCCCGGATCAACTCCTCCCGGGTCAGCGGTTCGGTGCACAGTTGCATGAGTTCCCGGACCAGGAACTCCTCGGTCTGCCGCAGGTCGGCATTCTCGCGCAGTTCCAGTCGGATCAGCAGGAGGTAGGGGTCGAAGGTGTCGCCCAGCTCGGTATGGACCAGGGACGCCAGTTGGGTCTCTTCGACGAATTTCCTGTAGAGGCGTGAAAGCCGGCCCTCGGAGAGCACCCGGTCCAGGATCTGAAAGGCGTCGTGATCACTCTGATGAATGGAGGGGGCGGGCAGGGCCACCAACATTCTGGGCACGCGGCTCCGGCGCCGAACATTGATCCTGACCCGGCCGCTGTCCGCCGCCTCCCGGGGCGGACCCGGCGGCGGCGGAAGACCGGTGGATGTCTGACGGAAGAGCCGCTCCACCGCCCGGAGAGTGAAGTCCGGGTCCGTGTCGCCGGCGACGGCCAGCACGGCGTTCCCCGGGACGTAGTACCGGCGGTAGTGTTCCACCATCTGTTCCACGGTCAGCGCCTCGATGTCCCGGCTCATTCCGATGATGGGGAAGCGGTACGGGTGTCGCTCGAAGGCCGTCAACTCGACCGACCGGCGAAGTGCGCCCCAGGGATGGTCCTGTTCCATTCTGGATTCTTCGAGGATCACCTGCCGCTCCAGTTCGAACTCCTGGGGATCGAAACGATTGTTTGACATCCGGTCGGCCTCGATTTCCAGAGCGCAGACCCATCGGTCGGAGGCGAAGCTGAAGAAGTAGCCGGTATAGTCCTGCGTGGTGAAGGCGTTGTTGGAGCCCCCATGGAGCGCCGTGATCCGGTCGATCTCTCCGGGGCCGTAGCGTCCGGTGCCCTTGAACATCATGTGTTCCAGGAAATGGGAAATGCCGGTCCGGCCCGGAACCTCCACTCTGGAGCCTACCCGGTAGCAGATCATGGTGGTGACGACAGGACTGGTGGGGTCCGGGCGCACCAGCAGGGTCAGACCGTTGTCGAGACGGTGGCGATGGACCGGAGGAGCCCGGAAGCCGGATGTCGGTCCCTTCAAGACCGGTCCCTTTCGGGGGCGTCCCCGCTCCCGGCAACCGGAGATGGCGCGATCTCTTTTGCGCCGCGCTCGCGGGACACTGATACAATGGTCCGATCCATGAGGAATCCAGTCCGGCACTCCGGCTCCCGTCCCGGCAGGGCGATCCGGGCGCTTCCGATCCTGGCCGCTGTCATCGCCATGATTATAGCGTCCGCACCCGGCGCGCCGACGGTGAAGCTGGCGAAGTTGAGCGTTCCTTCGTTCGAGCGGAAGTCCCTGCTGAACGGGATGGAGGTGTTGATGCTCCCGCCCGGCCCGTCGCACCGGTCTTTCCGTCTCATGATCGAGAACGGGGCCGCATTCGATCCGGTGGACAAGTGGGGCATCACCCATCTCACCACCCGGATGTTGCTGGAAGAGACCGAGATCCGCTCCGGTGACCTGATTCGGCGGCAGCTCGAAAGCCTCAATGCCGAGTTGGAATTCCAGGTCGATTGGGATGCAATTTACCTCTACGGAAACGCTCCGGAAGGGAATCTCCCCGCGGTCCTGGGCCTGTTGGGGGAGATCGTGGTGCGTCCCTTTTTTCGGGAGGAGACCTTCGAGCGGCTGAGGGCGCAGCAACTGGAGGAGGTCGAAAACCAGTTGAAACGACCGGAAGTGGTCACCCAGAAAGCGTTTCTGGCCAATCTCTTCGGACCGAATCCGTACGGACACGGCGTTCTGGGAACCGTGGAGACGCTCAACAACCTGGAGTTGAGAGACGTCAAGATCCAATACCGGAAGCTCTTTCTCCCCAACCAGGCCAGACTCGCGCTGCACACGTCAGCCCAGCCTCAGGACCTTTTCCGTGAACTGAGTCGCCGCTGGGGCGTCTGGATTCGTGCCGAGGCGGCCCCGTTCACCTTTCGCCGGGCTCCGGCCGGGCAGGGATGGCGCATTCTGCTGCAAGACCTGCCCGGAGACGAGGCCCTCTTTCGCTGGGGCCGGCTCGGCGTCGAGATGGGCAGCAGGGATTACTACGCCCTCAAGATGTTGGAGGAATATCTGACCCTCTCGTTGCCGGGGTTGGCCCGGGTGGTGGAGGCCGAGCAGCAGATCCAGGCCTCTTCCCGGGTGAAGGCCTTTCGAATGCCGGGATATCTCCAACTGAGCCTCAGAACCTCCTCGGATCGCCTGATGCCTTATCTGAAGGAGTTTCTTCAGACCATGAGCGGACTTCGGAAGGGCGAGGTGGACTCGTCTCTGATGGAGGAAGCCAGAAGCCTGGCCTACCTTGAATTCCGCAATCGGTTGGAAGATCCGGTGGGGCGCCTGACCCGCATTCTGGACACCAGCCTCTACGATCTGGGAGTCACCTACATCGTGAACTATGGACTCCGCCTTCGGCGGGTGACCCCCGAGGACTTTCGCAAGCTCCTGATGGAGTACCTCTCACAAGACTCTTCGCTGCTCGTCGTCGGTGGTCCCGCCGCTGATCTCAAGCCCGAACTCGAGGAATTGGGGCCGGTTCAAATCTCCACCGTCCATTGAACTGAATTTGGGGCTCGGCTATATTCTAGGAGACTGCGGCGAATTTTGTCCGGAGCTCGGCAGGGGTCTGTTCACCACATTCGGTGGGCCGGCAACCGCAAGATCGCTTCAGGATGCGACCATGACGGAAGTGGCTGAGAAGGTGGAATTCCTGCTGCGCGGGGCCGTAGAGGAACAGGGGTTGGAACTGGTTCATGTCCAGTTCCTCGGCCGCCGCCGGAGTCCCTTGTTGAGAGTCTATATCGACAAGCCAGGAGGCGTTACGTTGGAGGACTGCCAGAGTGTCAGCCGGCAGGCGGGCGTGCTGCTGGACGTGGAGGATCTGATCTCCGGCCGGTACGTGTTGGAGGTGTCTTCTCCGGGTCTGGACCGCCCTCTTTTCCGCGTGGAGGACTACCGGCGATTCTCGGGACGCGAGGTCCGCCTCGTCACCCGCGAGAAGATCGACAGCCGGCGCAAGTTCACGGGTTTCATCCAGGAGCTTCGTGACGGCGTCGTGCAGTTGGACTGCCAGCACAGGACGTACCGGATCCCCTTCGGGATGATCGCCAAGGCCAACCTGGTCCACCGGTTCGCCGACTCGTTCCGGAAGTAGAATCGGCCGCAGCGGGCGGCAACAGTGAGGATATAGCGAAGCATGTCGAATGCCCTGAGTCAGAGCGTCGAGCAGCTCAGCCGGGAAAAAGGCGTCGAATCCAAGGTCATTTACGAGGCCCTTGAGGACGCCATGGCCGCCGCCGCCAGGAAGCATTTCAGGACCGAGGAGGATCTGCAGGCGCGTTACGACCCCGTGACCGGCACCATCGAGGTGTTCGCCGTCAAGCGCATCGTGGAGGAAGTCGAAGAAGAAGAGACCGAGATGGCTCTGTCCGAGGCCTTGCAGTACGACGAAAGCTTCGA
>JAPOYZ010000652.1:3074-8662 GCA_026706325.1 Candidatus Aminicenantota bacterium | reverse complement strand
CCGGGGGCCGGGTGGCGCCGCGCCGGTCTGGGCTGCCGCGAGGTGTGCCGTTCGGGGCTCCCCTCGTCTCTCTTTCTGCTGTTCTCTTTTCTCTTTCCCTACCGTTGAATACACTGGCGCTTCATGGTTTCCGGCGGACTCGCCGCCGAACGAAAAGGAGATGAGTCATGATCACATCATTGGAACATGTGGCTATCGTGGCCGATGACCCTCGAGCGCTGGCCGACTGGTACTGCACGAACGTGGGCTGCGAGATCGCCGTAGCCGACGAGGAGTACTCCACCTATTTCGTGGCCGTTCCCGGAACCGGAGTCCTGGAGATTCTCCCCTCCAGCGACCGTCCCCGCTTCGAAGCCGAAGGAGACGACGCGGGCATCCGTCACCTGGCCTTCACCGTCGTCGACTTCGAGGAAGCCTGCCAGCACATCAAGGAGCGGGGCATCGAGCTCCTGCAACCCATCTCCGTGAGCGCCACGGGAACGAAGCTGGCCTTTTTCCCTGATCTCGAGGGCAACATCCTTCAATTCGTCTATCGCCCGAAACCGTTGAGATAAGGGAAATTCAGCCGCTTGCCCGCAGTGCCTGCGGGCTAACCCAGGATCTCCCGGAGCGCAGGCTCCAGATCGGGAAAGCGGAAGCGGTAGCCACTCTCCTGGATCCGGCCGGGCAGCACCTTCTTGCTGGAGAGCAGCTCGGTTGCAAACCCGCCCAGAACCAGTTTCAGAGCGAACCCGGGAGTCGGCAGGAACGCGGGACGGGACAGAACCCTTCCCAGCGCTTTGGCAAAATCCTTTTGCCGGACGGGGTTGGAGGACGTCGCGTTGAAGGGGCCCGAGAGGTTTTCGTCGGCCAGCACATGCTGAACCATGCCGATCAGATCCTCCCGGTGAATCCAGGACCACCACTGGCGGCCCGAACCCAGGGGGCCTCCCAGCCCCAGCCGCGCCGGCAGCAGCATGGCGTCCAGGGCGCCTCCGCCTGCCGCCAGGACAACGCCGATTCGGAGATGGACCACGCGGACGCCCGCCTCCGACGCGCGGGCACCCTCTCTCTCCCATTGGCCACAGATTTCGCCCAGGAAGTCACTCGCTGCCGGCATCGACTCCGTCAACTCCGTCTCTCCCTGGTCTCCGTAGTAGCCGATGGCGCTGGCCGAAACCAGCGTTCGCGGCCGCCCCTCCACCTGCCGCATGGCGTTGACCAGATTCCCGGTGGACCGGACCCGGCTCTCGCGGATGGCCTGCCGCTTGCGGGCGGTCCAGCGGCCGACGACGCTCTCGCCCGCCAGGTGGATGACGGCGTCCACCTGCTCCAGACTCTCCAACGGTGGACCCTCCTCCACCGGCCGCCATGCGAAAACCCGGGAAAGACCGGGGACGGCTTTCCGGGCCGCATCCGGACGCCGTGACAGCGCCGTCACCCGGCAGCCCGACTCGGACAACACCTCGCAGAGCCTGCGCCCGACGAATCCGGTGGCTCCGGTAACGAGAACTCTCATTTGACCTGCTCCTCTCCCGGGGACCCGGCCACGGCGCCGGTCGCGAGCAATCCGAATGGAACCTCCACCGGACGCCGTGCTTACTCCCTCCGCCTCAGTCTACACCTTGGAATGGACGCGGGTTCCAACTATTGGGAATCCCGACAGGACTGTTATGGACCGGCGCCACGATTCCATTTCCATGCGTAGGCGATGCGGAAGTAGAAGAACGCCCCGTTGTAGTTGAACGGGGTGTACGGACTGTACCGATTGCCGACGGCAGTGGCGTTGGTGTTTTCTTCCGGCTGATTGTCGAACACGTTCTGGGCGCCGAGGGTGAGCATGACCGATTCTCCGATCGAGCGAGTGGCGTGCAGATCGAAAATGTAATCGCCGTTGTAGACCCGGACGTCCCGGGAGTCATACCAGTCGCCAAAGTAGTTCAGGCGTCCCAGGAGGCGCCAGCGCCCCAGGTCGTGTTGAGCCGAGACGTTCCATCGAGTTCCGGGAATCGCCTCTTGCAACTGCCGGAGACGCACGGCGTCCAGCACGCCCGGGTTGAAGTCGGTGACTTCGGTGTCGGTATGGTTGAAGAGAAACCCGAAGGTCGTGGCGCCTCCCAGCGAGGCGGGCGTCACCGTCGCCACCAAGTCGATCCCCTGGGTCCGGGTCTCGAAGTCGTTGGTGAAGAATCGGAAGTTCTGCAGGTTGCGGGCGCTGGTGATCCCCTCCGAGATGAGGGTTTCAACCTCCTCGGGACTGAGGGCGAACAACTGGGTCAAGGCGAGGCGATTGGAGAGACCGATTCGGAAGTAGTCGACCGTAAGACTCAGCGGTCCCCGGTCGGCCACCACACCCAGACTGGTGTTGATGGAGCGTTCGGGTTCGAGCAGCCGGCCGCCCCGGAGTTGGGCTGCCCTGGAAGTGGAGGGAATGGTGCCGTCATTGACCAGATCTCTGAGTTGAAGATCGTAGCGGGTCGAAACGTTGAACGCATTCTGCTGCCCCGGTGTGGGGGCCCGGAAACCGCTGCTCACGCTGCCGCGCACCGCCCACGCCGGGGTCACACGGTAGCGTCCCGCCAACTTGCCGTTGAGCGTGGCGCCGAAGTCGTCGTAATCTTCGATCCGGGCCGCGGCGCCGACGGTCCACCGGTGGGATCTTCCGCGCAGCTCCAAGTCGCCGTAGAGGGCATAGTTGGCCCGGGCCCACTGGCCGGCGGCGATGGGACTGAATCCCGGGAACCCGTTGGAGCCGGCACTGAAGCCCTGGGGGGCGTACGGCCCGATCTCCCAGGACTCATTCTGGCCCAAGCCGATCTTGAAGTCTTCCTCGCGCCATTCACCGCCCCCGGCCAAGTGGACCCGGTCGTTCACCGCATAGCTCAGGTCCAGATTGAAGGCGAGATCCTGTTGCCGGTAGAGACCGGGGTCGAATTCGGTGGGCGTGGCCGGACCCAACGACGCATTGACCGTATCGAAAATGAAAAAATCGACTGCGCTGGAGCCCAGGCTGAAGCTGGCATCCCAAACCATGCCGCCGGAGAACTGGCCACGGAGGCCGCCGACCACTGACGCGTCAATCAATTCACCGCCGAACTGAGGCCTGAAGCCCCCCGGGAAGATCTCCTGGAAGGAGAAGCAGTCGGGATCGGCAAAGACCCGGTCCAAGGCCTGCCGTTCCGGGACACCGTTTTCGATGCCGACGCGGGGACAACCGGCCGAACCGTCCGGGAAGCCGTCCTGAGCATCGAGACGGTCCCCGATGAGCAGGGTCTTGCCGCCGTCAGCGCTGAAAACAGCCGCCCGGGTGTTGGGGTTGCGGAAAAAGAATCCTCCGGTCACGCGCCTGCTGGCGTAGTTGGTGTGACCGTAGAGCTGAACCTGGTCGAACACGCGTCCGAAGTTTCCCCAGAACTTGAAGTCGTCGTCGATGGCAGGCGACCCCCAGATCTGGGCCGGGTCGGCGACATGGGTGTTCCCGACCGATATGAGGTGTGCGGCGTCGGCGCGCTGGACACTGCGGCTGGTGGCGGCCATGTTGCCGTATTCAACGCTCAGGTTGGCGAAACCACCCGATCCCAGGGGCAGGCCGACGTTCCCGGAGACGGTATAGGTTCCGCCGTCTCCGGCGAGGAAGCTGCCGGTCCGGAACTCCACGCTGCCGCCGGAGGAATCGTCCTTGACCAGGAAATTCAAAACGCCGGCGATGGCGTCCGAGCCGTATTGAGCCGAGGCGCCGTCCCGCAGCACCTCCACCTGGCGCAACGCGATGGATGGGATCACGGAAATGTCGGGTCCCTGAGCCCCGTCGGCAACCCCGTTCCCCAACCAAGTGATGATGGCGCCGCGGTGGCGCCTCTTCCCGTTGACCAGGATAAGCGTGTGATCGGGAGCCAGGCCCCGGAGGATGGCCGGGCGGATGATTCGGGCCGCGTCCCCCACGGGTTGCGGATTGACGTTGTAGGCCGGAAGGACGTTTCTCAACTGGTCGGCCACGTCCGGCTCACCCTGACTGACGATGTCCTTGGACGAGATCACGTCGATGGGCACCACCGACTCCGTCACCGTCCGCGGCTGGGCCCGGGTTCCGACGACCACGATCTCTTCGGTCAATTCCGGTTGCGATTCCCGGGCAGGCTCCCGGCGCTTCTCCGTCTCCTCCTGTCCGGCGGGCCCGCCCTGTTGCTCCGCGGCCTCCCGCGCCTGTGCCGCCAGCGGGAGTAGCGGACAATACGCGGGGATCAGGAGAAGGCAGGACGCGAGCCACCGGCCATGGTACCCCATTTCGTCTCCGGTCCCGAGGGCGATCCCTCCCTCGCCACAGTATCTTGTAACACGTGAACCCGGCGTAAACGTCGCCAGGGCACGGGAAGTTCACCCGGGACGACAATGGTCGCCGATCCGCGCCCTGTGGTAGGCTCGACTGCCTGCGGTCCGGGATCGGCTTCGGTTGCCACCACCTGCTCCTGACGAGTCATGAACCCGATTCAAGTTCCCGTCACCAAGGATCTGGTTCTGGTCGGTGGCGGTCACAGCCACGTGGGAGTCCTGAAGGGCTTCGGCGCAAAGCCCATGCCGGGTGTTCGCCTGACCCTCGTCACCCGGGACGTCCACACTCCGTACTCCGGGATGCTTCCGGGCCTGATCGCCGGTCACTACGAATACGACGAGACGCACATCGACCTGGGGCCTCTCTCCCAGTTTGCGGGCGCCCGCCTCTTCCATGATGAGGCCGTCGGCCTGGACCTGGATTCCAAGAGGATTCTGTGCCGTTCCCGGCCGCCCGTTCCCTACGACCTGGTCTCCATCAACATCGGCTCCACGCCCACTCTCGACCCGGTTCCGGGAGCTGCCGAATCGGTGGTTCCGGTCAAGCCTATCGGCAACTTTCTCCGCCGCTGGTCCGAGGTCAGGCAACGCGTCCTGGCCAGACCCGGAAGAACCCGCATCGGAGTGGTCGGAGCCGGAGCCGGCGGCGTCGAGCTCCTGTTGTCGGTCCGCCATGCGCTGGAGACATTGCGCCGGGAATCGGGCCGGCCCCTCCGGCCTCCGGAGTTCCATCTTTTCTTCGAGTCCGGGACCATCCTTCCCACCCACAATCAATGGGTCCGATCCAAGTTTCAGCGGGTGCTCCGCCGCCGCGGCATCCGGCTTTACCCGGGATTGAGGGTCGTCCGGGTCCGGGGCCGAATCTTGGCGTTGGAGGACGGGTCCAACCATGAAATGGATGAGATTCTATGGGTCACACAGGCTTCGGCCCCCGGTTGGCTGCGGGAGTCGAAGCTGGAGGTGGACGCCCGGGGATTCGTGAGAGTCCAAGCCACCCTGGAGTCCACCTCCCATCCGGGAGTCTTCGCCGCGGGAGACGTGGCCGCCGTGGTCTCCCATCCCCGGGAGAAGGCGGGGGTCTTCGCCGTCCGCCAGGGCAAGCCACTCGAACGGAATCTCCGCCGGTCCCTGAAGGGACTTGCTCCGAAACCGTTTCATCCCCAGCGGAAATTCCTGAGCCTGATCAGCACCGGGGACCGGCGGGCCGTGGCCTCCCGCGGCTCCTGGTCCATGGAGGGCCGTTGGGTCTGGCATTGGAAGGACCGGATCGACCGGCGATG
>JAPOYZ010000652.1:0-3064 GCA_026706325.1 Candidatus Aminicenantota bacterium | reverse complement strand
GGCGCGCTTCAGCGATCTCCCGGAGATTCAAGCCGCGCGGGCCGCTTCCCCTGGGAGAGGGACCATGGAGACGCCGGCGGCCCCGGCTGGGGATCGCCTGATGCGTTGCCGGGGATGCGGGTCCAAAGTGGGGGCCGCCGTCCTGGAACGGGTGCTGGGCCGGATCGATCCGGAAAACCTTCCGGATGTTGTGCTGGGACTGGAGGCCGGAGAGGACGCGGCTGCGCTGTCGGTCCCGCCGGGACAGACCCTGCTCCAGTCGGTCGACATGTTTCCGGCTATCGTCGACGATCCGTATGTCTTTGGCCAGATCGCCGCCAACCACTGTTTGAGCGACATCTTCGCCATGGGCGGCCGGCCCCGGACGGCACTGGCCGTCGCTGCGCTGCCCCTGGCTCCCGAAGACAGAATGGAAGTGACATTGGAGGAGTTGCTGCAAGGCGCGAGACGGGTCCTGCACCGGGCCGGAGCCGAGTTGGTGGGAGGCCACACCCTGGAGGGCCCCGAGTTGGCCCTGGGATTGGCCGTCTCGGGCCTCGCCGATTCCGGCCGGCTCCTGCGCAAAGGGGCGATGGCGCCGGGAGACCGCCTCATCCTGACCAAACCCCTGGGAACCGGCGCCCTTTTTGCCGCTCAAATGCGGCTGAAGGCCAAGGGCCGCTGGATTCAGGGAGCTCAGGAGTCCATGCTGCGGTCCAATCAGCAAGCCGCCGGGAGCTTTCTCCGGCACATGGTCCATGCCTGCACCGATGTGAGTGGATTCGGTCTCCTGGGGCATCTGTTCGAAATGGTCCGGGATTCGAACGTCCAGGTCAGAATCTCATTGCCCGCCGTCCCCCTTCTGGAAGGGGCCATCGAGACCGCCGGCGCCGGAATCCACAGCTCACTCCATCCTCAAAACCTCCGGTTGCAGGGAGCCGTTCGGAACCCTAGACTGGCGTCGAGAGCACCGGCCTTCCCGCTGTTGTTCGATCCCCAGACCGCGGGAGGATTGTTGGCCAGCGTGCCTGGCCAACACGCGGAAACCTGTGTCGAAGAGCTGCGGGCGGGGGGTGACTCCGAGGCAGCGATCATTGGCGCCGTGGAAGCGAAGGAGGGTGGGCGCGAACCCATCGCCATCGACCTCTGAACGGCCCCGGCAGCCGCAAATTTCATCCTGGAGAAACAAGGAAGATGATCGAAATCGGAAAACCAGCCCCTGACTTCAGCCTCAAGAACCACGCGGACCAGGACGTCCGCCTCAGTGACTTCGACGGCCAGTGGGTCGTCCTCTACTTCTACCCCAGGGATAATACGCCCGGCTGCACCGTCGAGGCCTGTGAATTCACCGAAGGCGTGGAGGAATTCGCGGCACTCGACGCGGTGGTCCTGGGTTGCAGCCCCGACACCACCCGCAAGCATCGCAACTTCATCGCCAAGTTCGACTTGAAGATCTCCCTCCTGTCGGATCCCGATCACAAGGTCATGGAGGAATACCAGGCCTGGGGCGAAAAGAAGATGTACGGCAGAACCTTCATGGGCGTGAAACGCTCCACCGTGATCATCGATCCGTCCGGCAACGTGGCTCACCACTGGCGCAGTGTCAGGGCCAAGGGACACGCCCGGAGGGTGCGGGACAAGCTGGAGACACTGAGGTCCGCCTGAGGCCTTGCCGGGGCCCTGCATTCGCCTCGACGGGCGACTCCGGAATCTGAGCGGGCTACGCCGAGCGAGCCGCCTCGTAGTGGCTGATCTTGTCCTCGTGCCGGAGGGTGAGTCCGATCTCGTCGAGCCCCTCCAACAGGCAGTGCCGGCGGAACGGCTCCACCGGGAACTCCAGTCTCAGACCCAGGCCATCCCGGAGGGTGCAGCTCTCCAGGTCCACCGTCAGGGTGTAATCCGGGATTTCCCGGACGCGCCGGAAGAGGTCCTTCACCTGCCGCCCGGGGAGCCTGATGGGCAGCATCCCGTTCTTGAAGCAGTTGTTGTAGAAGATGTCGGCGAACGAGGGCGCGATTACGGTCCGGAATCCGTAGTCGAGCAACGCCCAGGGGGCGTGTTCCCGGGAGGACCCGCAGCCGAAATTGCTGCCGGTCAACAACACGGTGGCGCCGCGGAAACGGGACCGATTCAACTCGAAACGGGGGTCGAGGCTCCCGTCTTCGCAAAACCTCCAGTCATAGAAGAGAAACCGGCCGAAACCGCTTCGCTCGATCCGCTTCAGGAACTGCTTGGGAATGATCTGGTCGGTGTCCACGTTGGCCCGATCCAGGGTGGCCACCTTGCCCGTTTCCCGCCGGTAGGGTTCCATGACGATTGCCTCAGAGCCAGTCTCGAATATCCACGAATCTTCCCTGGATCGCCGCCGCCGCCGCCATGGCGGGACTCACCAGGTGGGTCCGTCCGCCCTTCCCCTGACGGCCCTCGAAATTCCGGTTCGAGGTGGAAGCACAGCGCTGTCCGGGCTGAAGGACGTCGGGGTTCATGCCCAGGCACATGCTGCAACCCGACTCCCGCCAGTCGAACCCGGCCTCGATGAAGATCCGGTCTAGGCCTTCCGCTTCCGCCTGTCCCTTCACTCGCTGGGAACCGGGAACCACCATGGCATAGACCTGCTCGTCCACCTTCCGTCCCCGGGCGATGCGGGCGGCGCTGCGCAGGTCCTCGATTCGGGAATTGGTGCAGGACCCGATGAAAACCCGGTCCACGCGAACTCTCTGCACCGGAGTTCCCGGAGCCAGATCCATGTAGTCCAGGGCTCTCAGTCCCGACTCCCGGTCCGCTTCTTCGTCAAAGGCTTCCGGATCGGGAACCACACCCGTCACGTCCACCACCATTGCAGGATTGGTTCCCCAACTCACCTGGGGCGCCAGGGAATCCACGTCCAGGTCCACGTCCCGGTGGAATTCGGCGTGGGGATCGCTGGGAAGAAGCCGCCACCGGTCCACCGCCTCCTGGTATTCCCTTCCCCGAGGGCCGAACAGACGGTCCTCCAGGTACCCGACGGTGGTTTCGTCGGGAGCCACCATTCCGCCCCGGCCCCCCGCCTCGATGGCCATGTTGCGCAGCGTCATCCGCTCCTCCC
>JAPOYZ010000492.1 GCA_026706325.1 Candidatus Aminicenantota bacterium | reverse complement strand
GAATCAGGTAAGGCCCCCGTCCAAAACGGGCCACCGCGGTCTGCGCAGCAACTTGGAAGTCCTCAAAGAACTCCACGTAGTCATCACCATGAATGATGATCCATTCCCAGCGATGATCACGTTCGAACTCGGCCTTGTGTCGCTTAAAGATCGTGGTCTCCACGGACAGGTCATTCCCAGCCATGGCATTCCTCCGTTCTTTGGTGACTATTGACGAAGAAAAATCGAGAACACAAGAAACTCAAGCTTCTTGAATGATTCTACCAAACCAGACGATGGACGATACTCATTCCCGAATTCGTTAGGCCATCGGAGACGTACGATCATGCACTACCCATACTTGCCGAATAACCGTTGCATCTCGGCTGTTCCGGCGAATCGGCCTTGATCGGCTGCCTCGATTCCCGCTTGGACTCGTTGTTCCTGCCACGAGTACCGTTCAAGAACATTATCGATCGCTTCGTTCACGATGTCGTCGCGTGACCGGTCCTGTTGCCTGGCAAGCCTGTCCAATTTCCGGAGTATTCTGCTGTCCGTATGAACCCTGAAGGTCTCTTTAGGCATCTGATCGATTCCTTTCAGTCTGTTGCTGCGTATCGCTATCGCAGACTCTCCGCCATTCTTCCTCTCTTCCTCAGAAAATCTTGGAGAGCTTGCGGGTCTCGGCGGTGATCACGTCGACGACGGCCGGCTGGCCGTCTTTGGTGGCCTGAATCGCCCGCTTCAGGGCCGGCTGCAGGTCTTGGACCGTTTCGACCTTTTCCGCATGGCAGCCCAGGGCCCGCGCCACGTTGGCGTAGTCCCCGGTCTGGGTCGAGAGCTTGTAGCGTTCGATGGCCACGGGGATGTGGCGGTCATAGCCGCTGAAGATGGAATCGTGCTTGATCACGGTGAGGATGGGGATGTTCTCCCGGACCGCCGTCTCCCAGTCCATCCCGGTCATTCCCACGGAGGCGTCCCCCATGACGTTGACCACCAGCTTGTCCGGATTGGCGATCTTGGCTCCCATGGCCAGACCCAGGGAAAAGCCCAGTTGCGAGGACTGGCCCCATCCCAGGTAGCTCCGGGGCGTGTTGGCCCGGTAGAAGACGCTCTGGATGTCCCGCGAGGCTCCCGATTCGTGGGTCACGATGGACGTGTCCGGGTCGATGACCGACCAGAGCTCCCGGAACATCCGGTATCCGTTGACGGGTTGGGAGTCGTCACTGAAGAGGGACTCGAATTCCTCCAGCCACGCGTTCCGCAGCCGGGAGAGGGTCTCGGCCGTCTCCCGGCGATGGGCCTCCCGGCCTTTTCCCACCTTGGACTTCAAGACCTCGGCCAGTTGCGCCAGGAACAGCTTGGCGTCGGCCACGACGGGGAGCACCGCCGGGTATTCCTTGTTGATGTCGGACGGGTCCACGGTGGCGTGGATGATGGCTTTCCCAGGCGGGATCGGCGGCGTGAATGGTGCCACTGTGAGACTGGACCCCACGGCCAGGATCAGGTCGGATTCGGCCAGGTAGTGCCGCGCCATGAGGGTGACGGAGTAGGCGCCGACGCCGGCCGAGAGCTCATGGCGTTCGGGGAAACCGCTCTTCCCCTGCAGGGTCGTCATGACGGGGATGCCCAGAATCTCGGCCACCTCCACCAGTTCCCGGCTCGCCTCGGCGTAGAGGACACCCTGTCCGGCCCAGATCATGGGACGCTCGGCACGGAGCAGGCGCTCGGCGGCCTCTTCCACCGCTCCCGGATCGGCCGCCACCCGCATCCGGGGGATCGGCGTGTATTCCAGGTCGCCCTTGAACTCCGCCTTGCAGGCATCGTCCAGCACCTCCAGCATCACCGGGCCCGGCCTCCCCGAGCGCAGGGCGGTGAAGGCGTGCCGCAACCGGCTCGGCGCCAGCTCGGGAGAGATCACCTTGTTGGCCATCTTGGTGGTGGCCCGGTAGTTGTCGACGCAGTCGAAGGAGGGATGGGTCCCGATCTGGTCCAGACCCGCGTGCCCCGGCAGGAAGAGGACGGGGGTGGAATCGGTGAAGGAGTGGGCCACTCCTGCGAATGCGTTCTCGGCGCCGGCGCGGGACTGGACCGTGAAGACGCCGATCTGCCGGCCGTTGGTGGACCGGGAGACGCCGTCGGCCATGTTGCCGGCGACCCGCTCCTGCCGGGAGCTGAGGATGCGGACGCCGGCCCGGGCCAGGGCGTCCAAGAGGTTGGTCAAGGGGTAGCAGAAGACCTGCCGGATCCCTTCCATTTGCAAGATCTTGACGATGGCATCAGCGCCGTTCATGGGGTTCTTCTCCAGATTTTTGGTGCTCCTCCGCCTCCAGTTCGTCCACCAGTTGATTGAATCCGGCGGCGTCGAAGCCGGGTTTCAGGCCGAGCTTGGCGGTCCTCGTGCGATAGGGTTTGGCATCCGGCGGTGGCCGGCTGCTTCGCAGTCCTTCGCGCAACAGTCGATTGATGACCTGCTTCAAAGAGTATCCGTGGCACCGCCACAGGTCCTGGATCCGAACGGCGATGTCTTCGTCGATGGTTAGTGTCGTGCACATCACGACATCATAATGAGTTCTCAAAAATGATGTCACTCAAGAGCTGCCTGGCACCTCCACGACGACGTAGTCTTCTTCCACCGCCACCGGGTAGGTCTCCAGCGTGTACGGTCCCGGTCGGAGGCCGCTCATCCCGGGATCGGACTCGGGGCCGCGGTTCTCTGTCGCCAGAGCGGCGCCGCTTTCGACCCGTGCCGGATAGGTGGCCACCCGCAGCCGGGCCGGGTCGAACCAGGACTGGCCGGTCTTGACGTCGAACTCCCACCCGTGCCAGGGACAGCGCAGGATCTCTCCTTTCCGCAAGTACTCGAACTCGCCTGGAGTCGGCGACGTGGCGAACCCCGTGAGGTGTCCCAAGCAGATCGGGCCGCCCTGATGGGGACAACTGTTGCGAAGGGCGTAGAATCGGCCGTCCACGTTGAAAACGCCGATGGACCGGACGCCGATCTTCACCAGCTTGCGGGAACCGGGGGGCAGGGAGTCGACGCTGCAGATCAGGTGTCGCTTCACCGGCATTGGCCCGTTGTTCGTTCTGGAAGGACGATTTCCAATCGCCCGATTCGCTGCGCCAACTGGTTACTCCGGAGTTCGGCGGCAAGAAAGCCGCCGCTCCAGTTCGGCGGTTAGGAAACCGCCGCTCCTATTCGGCGGCAAGAAAGCCGCCGCTCCCCTCTCCGAAATCGTAGAGGCTCCGGGCGTTCTCCGACATGACGCCTCGCCGGAACTCGCGGGGGAGGCTCGGCGGGATGGCTTGTGCCGGAGAGTCGAAGTCCCAGTGAGGGTAGTCGGTGGCGAAGAGGAGACGGTCGTCCATGTCCAGTTGTTCCAGCAACTGCACGAGATACTCGTGCCGGGGCGGCTCCTCCATGGGTTGAGTGGTGAGCCAGAAATGGCGGCGGATGGTTTCGGACGGCAGCCGCCTCAGGTCGGGAACCTCCTCCTTGAGCCTCCGCCAGGAACGGTCCAGGCGCCACATGAGGGGAGGCAGCCAGGCGAATCCACCCTCGATCAGCACCACCTTCAATCCGGGGAATCTTTCGAACACCCCTTCCGTGACCAGGCTGATCACCTGGGACTGAAAGGCCTGGGGCATGCCGGCGTGGTCCTCGTAGTAATGGTTCGGCCATCCTCCGCCGGTCAGGGGCTGGCCCGAGTTTCCTCCGAAGTGGATGCCGAAGGGGAGATCGTGGCGCTCGCAGGCCTCATATATCTTCCAGTACTTGCGCCGGCCCAGCGGCTGTTGGGTGCGGGCGGCCACCAGCACCTGGACATAGCCGGGATGGTCTCCGACGCGGTCGATCTCGGCCGCCGAGAGCTCGCCGTCTTCGTAGGGGATCACGACGGAGGCCCGCAGCCTCGGCTCGGGGTCCAGCCAACCCTCGATCTGCCAGTCGTTCAGGCCCTGGGAAAAGGCGGCTCCGAACTCCAGGTTTTGCTGCCGTCCGGCGCCGATGAGGCAGTTCAGGATGCCGTATTCCATGTCCCACTCGTCCAGCAACTGTTCCCGAAGGAAATCCAGGTCCGAACCGGCGGGCAGGCCGGAAGGCGGCCAGGAGTCGTGCCGTGCGGCGTTGGGACTGGCTCGGGGGTACTCGCAGCCGATGTGCCCCCGGAGTCCGAACACCCGGTGGTGATTCCGCCAGCGCCGGGGGAGGTACTTGCGGATCGCCTCATCCGAGGGCAGCGCGTTGTGGATGTCGCAGTCGATGGCCGCGGTCTTGGATCGGCGCCTTCCGGCGGTCCGGGTGCGAGTCTGCGGTTCAACGGCGATGGCCATGGTCTCCTCCTTAAAGCCGGTAGAACTCACGGGCATTTTCGGATCCGATCCGGTCCCAGGGCAAGCCGGGAAGCTGGGCCGGAAGGGCTTTCCCCGCGGTGTCATTGTGGCAGTGCGGGTAGTCGGACGAGAACATCAGGAGGTCCTGTCCGTCCATCTGCCCGAGGACCTCCTGCAACTGCCGGGTCCGGGGCGGCGCGTCCACGGGCTGCAGAGTCAGGCGGATGTGTTCCCGGATGTACTCCGAAGGGGGCCGCTTGACCCACGGGATGTCCCGTCGCAGTCCTCTCCATTCCTTGTCGAGCCGCCACATCAGGGAGGGCATCCAGGTGAAGCCGCCCTCGATCAGAGCCACCCGCAAGTCGGGATAGCGGTCGAAGGTCCCATCGGCAATCAGGCTCAGGACCTGCGACTGGAAGACCTGGGACATGCCGGCGTATTCCTCCAGATAGGTGGAGGGCCACCCGCAGGGGGTGGGCGGGTTGCCGGAGGAACCGCCGAAGTGGATCCCCACCACCAGGTCGTGGCGGAGGGCCGCCTCGTAGAGTGGATCGAATCGGCGGTTTCCGTAGGGAGTCCAGGACCGGACCGGAAGGATCACCTGCACGAAGCCGGGATGATGCCCCATGCGATCGATCTCCCGGGCGGCCAGAGCCGGGTTCTGGCTCGGCACCACCAGGGAGGCGCGCAGGCGGGAATCCGCCGTCAGCCAGTGCTCCGCCTGCCAGGTGTTGATGGCGGTGGCCAGCGCCGACGCCAGGTATTCGTTGTGGACGCTCTGGACCCAGTAGGTGCAGTTCAGGATGCCCAACTCCAGGTCCCAGGCGTCCAGGGTCTGGGCGCAGAGGAACCCGGGGTCGGAACCGGGTGGCCCCCCGGACGGAGGGGTCGTGCCCGGCCGCGCCGGAATGCCTGTACCAACGGGATAGTCGTTCACGTCGGGGCCCACGAACGCCGATTCGCGGATGTACGCCCGCCAGTGCTCGTTCAGGTAGGGCACCAGCGTTTCCAGGGAGGGAAGCTGGTTGTGGATGTCGCAGTCGATCATTCCGACTCCCCGGCCCTTCAGCCGGCCTCCAGGGGTTCCGGCCGCCCTGTTCTTAGAGATCGTATCAGAGCGTCCACTCCCAGCGTTCCGTGAAGGGCGTCCTGGGGCGGACTGCTCACCGGGTGCCGTCCCTCCAGAGCGTCCAGAAAATGATCCCGCTGGTCCCGCATCACGTCGTCCCGGTCCACAGAGAGGTTTTCCACGTAACGCCGTCCGGTTTCCCGGTCGCCGTGTTCCACCATGTTGCGGCTCAGATCCACCCGAACGTAGCCCAGATCTCCCTGGAACGTATACGTGCAGCGGTCCGGGTAGGCGACGTAGTCGATGTGCAACTCGGCGACACGCTCCGATTCATATTCGATTACGGCGCTGAGGAGGTTGGGGCGGCTGGTGAAGGGGAGTCCCTCGACCTGGATGCCCCGGGCGTACACCGAGACGGGCCGTTCCCTCATGAGCCACCAGAAGGTGTCGAACCCGTAGACGTAGTCCAGGGCCGCCGAGCCGAAGACGTCCCGCTGATGGCGGGAGCGGGAGTTCTGCAGCGTATTCAGCGTGGCGACGGAGAAGCGGGCATAGCAAACCCGTCCAATGCGGCCGTCCCGGATGAGTTTCCGGGCGCGCAGCATCTCCGGCATGAACCTCTGGACGAACCCCACGTTCAGAAGCCGGTCCGTCCGTTGCTGATCCCGGATCATGCTCCTGGCGCCAGCGGCGGAATCGGAGATCGGTTTCTCGCAGAAGACATGGGCTCCCGATTCCAGGGCGATGCGGGTCAGGGCGGCGTGGGAGCCGGGTGGAGTGCAGACGAAGACCATGTCGGGACGGGAGGCGGCGGCCTCTTGGAAATCGCCCCATTGGCGGGCGCCGGGAACGGCGGCTGCGGCTTCGGACAACCCATCGGGCCGGCTGTCGCAGACCTCGACGGCGAAACCTTCGACTTCGGTCAGGAGCCGCAGGTGCCGCAATCCGATGGATCCCGCCCCCACCACCAGAACCCGTTTCATCACGCTAACCGTGCCAGACTCCTACGGGAGAGGGGCAATTGCAAGCCGGAAAGTGAGCCCTCCCGCACGGTTTCACCGATACGCCGGAGGCGGCCGGATCAAATGTCATAGAGAGACCGTTGCCGGGGTTTCTTCGAGGCCGGGCGGGCGATGTCGTTCAACTCCGTGGGGTAAGGGTTGAACAAGGTCTGATTCCTCAGGTCTCTCGTGCCATGGCGCATGACCCACGACCGCAGCAGGCCCACCGGTCCGCTGGCGGGAATCTTCCCGTTCCGGAACCGCTCCAGCCGATCCAGAAAACGAGCCTTGTCCCGGTCGGTCAACTGCTTGGAAATCGGCCCCAGGGCGTAGATCAGGACGCCGATGAGTGAGGTGTAGCGGGGACTGCGGGACAGCGCGTTTGACAAACGCCTCTTGTACGCCCTGGCCAGGACGGCCGCGTCGGCATCTCCGTTGTCCGACAACAGCCGGTCCAGTTGATCCAGCTCCGTGCGGTTGTAGGCCATGAGCATCAGGTGATTCGCCGCATGGAACCGGCTCAGGGCTTCCCGGGTCGGTTGCCGGGCGATTCGGCGGAGCCGGGCCAGCACATAGAGGCGGGTCAGGAAATGTTCCCGCCGGATTCGATTCCGGAGCCGCTTCTCGTCCTCGACGGCAGTGTCGGGAAAGCGCTCCAGAATGGCCGCGGCGAAGATCCCGGCGCCCCGTTCCAGCACCGTCACCTGATCGGCGTCGTGGATCTTGGTGTCCCGGATTCCGCAACTGGGAGACCGGCTCTTGAGGATGAATCCATCCACTTCCTTCAGCCTTTTCGAAAACCCCTGGCTGAAGGTGATCATGGACCGGGTCAGGTCGCGTCCGGTCGCCGGCTGGACCAGGGTCCGGCCGCCGTCGCCGGAGATGATCTGAATCGGGTCGCGAGGCACCCCCAGGCCGATCTCCAGTTCGGGGCAGACCGGCCGGAATTCGACGTATGACGAGAGCTGGTGGATGAAGTCTTCCCGGATCATCTTGCCGTTGTAGCGGCAGGCCTCCACGCCGAGGCAACGGCTCAGAACCACGACGGGCGTCGGGGTCCGGCTATCGGACTTCAATGGTCGCGTACTCCCGGCCAGGCTTTCCGGTCGCGCCGGCTCGCGGTGGGCGCCTCAACGGATCAGATTTCCCCCCACGAGGACATTTCGGCCTTCAATTCGGGATCCAGGTCCATCCGGAAGGATTCCAGGGCGTTGTCGATGTGGTCGAATTTGCGCGCCCCCGCCAGCACGGCTGTCACGTCCGGGTTGCTCATGGCCCAGGCCATGGCCAGGCGCACCATGGGAATCCCCGTCTCCCCGGACTTGGCACGCAACTGTTCCACGATCTTGAAGAACCGGTCGTGGAAGTAGATGTCTCCGTGTCCCGGAACGATGTCAAAGCGGGTTCCGGAAGGCAGTTCTTCCATTCCGGCCGTGTACTTTCCAGCGAAAAAGCCGGCTCCCAGAGGACTGTAGGTGGTGATGGCGATCCGTTCGCGTCTGCAAAGAGGGAAGAGGTCGGTCTCGTACTCCCGTAACGCCAGGTTGTACGGCGGCTGGGTGATCTCGAAACAGCGATATCCCCGCTGGCGGCTGATCTCCAGGGACTCGCGCAGCATGTCCGCAGTGAAATTGCTGCAACCCAACGCCACGATGCGTCCCGCGTCCGCTTCCTGGTTGAGGGCGTCCAGGCTCTCCCCGATGGGGACGTTGGGATCGGGGGAGTGGATCTTGTAGGCGTCGACCGAGTCGGTCCGGAGCCGCTCCAGGCTCGCCGCCAGAGCCTTGCGGATATTTTCCGGACTGGCTCCGGTACTCACCTTGGTGCAGAGGGTGACCTCGTTGCGGCATCCCCGCGCCTCCATCCAGCGGCCGATGATGTTCTCCGAGGAGTTCATCTCCACGGTGACCTCGCGCCTGTCCTTTACCCCGTACTCCTTGATGCGGTACTGCTGGGAGTTGCCCCCGCCGTAGGATTCGGCCGTATCCAGGAAGGTGATGCCCTTTTCCACGGCATAGTCCAACACCCTCCAGGAGGTCTCCTCGTCGACCTCTCGCCCAAAGGTGGCGCAACCCAATCCGATGGGACTCATCATGAGTCCCGTCTTGCCCAACGGTCTCAGCTTCATTCGGACTCTCCTCTCGACGATGATGTTGAATGCGGCGGTCCCGGAGATTCCCGGGAATGCCCCGGCAGCCCTCGGACGGCGGTCAAGCTTACCAGTTTCCCTGCGTGGTAGTCTTGACCTTTCCTGTACATGTGCGGCGGCACGGCGGGTTCGGAAG
>JAPOYZ010000463.1 GCA_026706325.1 Candidatus Aminicenantota bacterium | reverse complement strand
TGGGCGGCGCGTTCGCCGGGGGGGTGTGGACCCGCAAGGTGAGGGACCGGGGGGCCTGCCGTTCCAGGAAGGCTTCGGCTCGGCTCCCCAGGTCGATCGTGGCCTCGTAAGACTCCCGGGCCGTCTCTCCCCAGGTGAGCAGCCCGTGCCGCATCCAGACCATGCCCGTCCGTTTCGGATGATGGTGGAACGCGGCGGCCGATGCCTTGGCCAGGGAGAACCCCGGTTCGAAGTAGTCCAGGATCAGGACATGGCCGCCCAGGGCGTCCCGGACCAGCGCTTCTCCGTCGGGTTGATTGGTCAGCGCCAGAATGGCGTCGGCATGACAGTGATCGATGAACTTGGGAGGAAGGAAGGCGTGCACCAGGGTCTCGATGGAAGGGACCCGCGACCTGGGATCCAGCCGGTGGGTCATGAACTCGTCCACCATCTGCCGGTCGTCGAGGCGCTCCAGATTCCGGAGGCGGATCAGGTGGCTCAGGTCCAGTCCCGTGTGTCCTTCGGGCTCGATCCGGGCGAGGTCGTGTCCGGAGGCCTTCACCATGAGGGCGGAGACCCGGTCTTGCAGCAGATTCGTGATTTCGGTCTTGACCGAAGTGTTGCCGCCCCCGTGCAGGACGAGAGAGGGTTCCCCTCCCAGGAGGCGTGACGTATAGGTTCTCAGCGCCAGGTCACGGCCCCACCGGCGGGCGTAACGGTCGACGAACCGCTCGGCCTCCTGGTCGGACCAACGGCTGTTCATTTTCGGTGTTCCGTGGTTTCTTGGGCCGTCCCGCCCGCACCGGCCGCGGGCCGGAATCGGATCGTCGAAGCCGAACCTGGCGGAGAACGCGCGTGTCCCGACGGCGGCCGACAATCAGGTCGCGGCCAGGCTCTCGGCTCTCAGGTCCTGGTACAGCTCGTAGGCGTGGCTCGGCTTCAACTGGTTGTGGACCACCTGGCGGATCGCCTGGATCATGGCTACGGGCGTGTCGCTCTGGAAGATGTTGCGGCCCATATCCACGCCTGACGCTCCCTGCTGCACCGCGTTGTAGGCCATGGTGAGGGCGTCCAACTCGGGCAGCTTCTTGCCCCCGGCCATGACCATGGGGACGGGACAGGTGGAGGTCACGGTCTCGAAACCGTGGGGAATGTAGTAGCTCTTGACGATGTGAGCCCCGAGCTCGGCGCACATCCTGCAGGCGAGCCGGAAATACCTGGCGTTCCGCTCCATCTCGTGGCCCACTGCCGTCACCGCCAGAACCGGCATTCCATAGCGGTTGCCCAGATCGACGAGCCGGGTCATGTTCAGGACCGACTGGCTCTCGTACTCCCCTCCGATGAAGACTTGGACCGCCAGGGCCGCGGCGTTGGCCCGGAGACCGTCCTCGATGTCCAGGGCGAGTTGCTCGTCGGAAAGCTCCTTGAGGATGCTGGGGCCGCCGCTGGCCCGGAGCACGGTTCCGCGGCCGAAGCTGGAGGGGATGGTGGTGCGCAGGATTCCCCGGGTCAGCATCAGGGCGTCGCAATAGTCCAGGATGGGGACGATGCGTACGTCGATCCGTTCCAGGCCGGTGGTCGGACCCATGAAGTAGCCATGGTCGATGGCCAGCATGACGGTCCGCCCCGAGGCCGGGTTGAAGATCCGCGAAAGGCGGTTCTGCATTCCCCAGTCCAGAGAGTTGGATCCCTTCAGAAAGAAGGGTTTATTGGTTGCGGGGACATCCCTGTAGAATCTTTTGGCTTCGCCTGGCTGGTCTGCATCGGGCATGAGTCGTTGCTCCTTTCGCTGGCGTGGGACGGATCTTGGACGGCGGTTGCCGCCGTGTCCCGCGGCATGGCGCCGCGGCCGTTCCGCCAGAAGAATATCGGCAGCCGGGGGGCATTTCAAGAAACGGACGGGAGTCATTCCCGCCCCGTGTGGTAGCCTGAAACCGCAATCCTCAACCATGTCAGCCCGCGATAAAAGTCCACACGGCATTCGACCGGGTCTGCACAGGCGCGGACTGCGTTGCTCCTCGGTCACATATGGTCCAATATGCTCCCTCAGAGCGCCTTGTCCGGCGGGCGCAGCCCCGGTCTCGGTGCTCGCGGGACTTTTACCACGGACTGAAAAAGGAGGCCCACCGTGAAGCAGGCCATGGCGTTGATCGTCCTCTCCGCATCTTTCATTTCGCTTCTCCCTGGACAGGCGTTGCCTTTGGTAGACGAAGTCGAGCCCCAGCCGCTGATGGCTCAGGTCGTCCGCCTTGGGGAAGCCCTTTCGTTCCTGGGCAGCCGCTTGGAGAGCCGGGACTGGGAGCGGATCCAGGCCCTGAGGGACCAGGCGCCTTCCGATGCCGTGGTCCGTGAAATCCAGACCATTCTGGATCCGTATTGCCTCGCCATGGTGTCCATCAACCCCGAGGCCCGGGTAAAGGTGTTGCGCGGACCGGCGGCTCCCCTCCTGGTCCAGGGCGGGTGGTCCAGCTTTCTGGTCAAGATAGAAAACGACGCGGCCGTCAACGCCCAGCTCCACGCCGAGAGCCCCAACGCGCTGCCGCTGTTTCACAAGTCGACCGGAGCCAAGCGGGTTAAGCCGGAGAACGTGCTCTCGGACGGAGACGTGGCCAATCGTTTCCTGGAGTTGGCTATTTATGGCCGTCGCCCCTTGCACAGCCGCCTTTCGGGTCTGAAGCTGGAGTACGCCATCGTCCAGATCTACGCTCGGGAACAGGGGCTGCGCGAGGCCAAGATCGGATTCCACGTGGGGCAGGGGACCCAGGACCTGGGCTTTCGCAACAGCGTGGACATCCTGTTCGATTGCCGCCCTGCGGTTAAGGTCCGGCTCCGGGTCAAGGATCACGACGGTTCTCCCACCATGGCATCGTTCGTTATCACCGACGGCATCGAACGGGTGATCGAGGATCCGGAGCTGAACCGGCTGCCCTCGGACTACCGGTTGGCTCTGGCGTTGAGGCGTCCCTGGGACCGGACCCGGGGCATCGGCACTACTCCTGCCCCCGTCGGCCGCCTGGTGGGAGTCTACCCGTTGCCGTCGCGAAGGCTCTCCCGCGGAGAATTTCCCGATTTCTTCTTCCATCCGCAGGTCTACCGTGCCGGTGGGGAGCATGTCTTCCTGCCGGCGGGCGAATACGAAATTCGCGTCAGCCGCGGTCCGGAATACCTGGTTCAGAACCGGAGAGTCCGCGTTCGTTCCGGCGTCGAAGAGCAGGAGATCGATTTCCGGCTGCAGCGTTGGACGCATTTGGCGGCCCTGGGCTGGTACAGCGCCGACCACCATGTCCATGCCGCCGGATGCAGCCACTACGAGAGCCCCGACGAAGGGGTCCAGCCGCTTCACATGTGGCGCCAGGCGCTGGGCGAAGATTTGAACATCGCCTGCGTCTTGACCTGGGGACCGTGTTGGTATCACCAGAAGGAGTTCTTCGAGGGCCGGGTGCATTCCCTCTCCAACGGGAACAACCTGATGCGTTACGACGTGGAGGTCTCCGGCTTTCCCTCGTCGCACGCGGGCCATCTCTGTCTTCTGCGCCTGCGGGAGGACGACTACCCCGGGACGACCCGGGTCCAGCAATGGCCGAGCTGGACCCTTCCCGTCCTGCAGTGGGGGCAGGGTCAGGGAGCCGTCGTCGGCTACTCCCATTCGGGATGGGGCCTGGAGCCCATGGAATTCACCACCGAGCTGCCCAACTACGTGATGGCCAAGTTCGACGGAATCGGCGCCAATGAGTACATCGTGTCGGTGACACACGACGCGGTGGACTTCATTTCCGCCGGAGACACGCCGCTGCCCTGGGAGTTCAACATCTGGTACCACACCCTGAACTCCGGGTTCCGGACCCGCATCAGTGGAGAGACCGACTTTCCCTGCATTTACGATGACCGAATCGGGATGTCTCGCAGCTACGCGAAGCTGGAAGGGGAGTTGGACTTCGACCGCTACATGGATCAGATCCGCGCCGGGCGGAGCTACGTCTCGGACGGCAGATCGCACATCATCGGGTTTCGGGTGCAGGACCGGGAACTGGGTACGGAGGGAAGTGAACTCAGGCTGGCCGCACCCGGCCGGGTGAAGGTCCGGGCCCGGGTCGCCGCCTACCTTCCGGAGAGGCAGGATGACGTGGGCGCGTTGATTGCCTCACGGGGCTTGACTCAGCCTCCCTATTGGCATCTGGAACGGGCCCGCAGGGGAACCAGCCGTGAGGTTCCCCTGGAACTGGTGGTGAACGGGCAGCCCGTGGCAACCTGGGTCGTGACGGCTGATGGCGACTGGAACGAGATCGAGTTCGATCATGAGCTCACCCGGTCCAGTTGGGTCGCTCTGCGGGTTCTTGCCAGCTCCCATACCAATCCCATCTTCGTCGTGGTGGGAGACAAGCCGGTGCGGGCTTCCCGCAAGAGCGCCGAATGGTGCCGTCAGGCCGTGGATCAATGCTGGAAGATGAAGCAGGGCAAGATCCGCGATTCGGAGAAGGATGCGGCACGCGAGGCGTATGACCACGCCCGCCGGGTCTACGATCGGATCGTTTCCGAAACCGAGCCTGGAAGCTGACCCGCACCGCAGCGATCGCCGACAGCCGGGCCTCGATCCGCTCCTCGACTCCGACTCGGCACCCCCATGTGTTGACCTGAAGTTTAGACAAGGCTAAACTTCAGTTTAGCACCATGAAATACTTTCGCCTCGCTGCGGCGGCGGCAATTGCCCTTCGATTCGTCCCCGTCCTCCTGCTGGTTGCCGTTTCCGTCGGGGGCGAGATCCCCGCCGCGGAAGGCGATCCCTCGCGGGAGTCCCTGGAAGACCGTCTCGACCGGGTGGAATCCAATCTGGAGCGGCTGATCGCACTTCTGGCCGCCGCCCTGGAGGGCACGCTGGACGAGGACGTGAAAACTCAGCTTCGAACCTTGGCCGCCGAGCTCAAGACCATACGCGGAGAAGCGGCCCGGGTCGAAGAGCCGGGTCCGGAAGTGGCCGTTGTGGCAGAGGAACCATCGCCGGTGGAGGAGGCGATGGTGGTGGCCGAGGTGGTGGCGGCGCCTGAGGCGACCGACGCTTCCGCGGGATTCTTCGACGGAAGCATGCCCATGTCCGGGTACATGGAGATGCATGTCAACCACGACGGCCTGAACCCGACGACCCTCGATTTTCACCGCTTCGTTCTGAACCTGGGCCACATGTTCGGGGATCGAGTCCGGTTCTGGTCGGAGTTGGAACTCGAGCACGGTCTGATCGAGGGTGGCGCTCCCACCGGCGAGTTGGAACTGGAACAGGCCTTTCTGGACTTTCTCATCGACCCGCGATTCAACTTTCGGGCCGGAGTTCTGTTGACCCCGGTGGGAATCATCAACGAAAGACACGAACCCACGGCGTTTCACGGGGTGGAGCGTCCCTTCGTGGATGAGGTGATCCTGCCCACCACCTGGTTCGCCGCCGGCGGAGGCCTGGTGGGAGACTTGGGCGGAGGCCTTTCCTACAAGACCTACGTCATGAGTTCCATGGACGGCTCCCTCTTCTCGGCGGAGGAGGGATTCCGGGAGGGGAGGCAGAAAGCATTCTTGGAGAACGCGCGCAATCTGGCCTGGGTCGGGCGGGTCGATTACGGACCTCTTCCGGGAATGAATCTGGGCGCCAGCTTCTGGACCGGAGAGACGGGATTCCACCTCAGGGATCTGGACGCCCGATTGCGGATCTTCGAGTTCGACGGCAGGTACCGGTTCGATCGCTTTGAAGCTCGAGGGCAGTTTGCCGTGACCCATTTGGGACAGGCTTCCGAAGTCAATGCGGCGATTCGCCGCAGCGCCGGAATCAACCCGAACATTGCCCGGGGAATGCGGGGATTCTACCTGGAGGGTTCCAGCAGCCTGGTGCCGTCCGGTTCCAGCCATGATCTGGTCGGGTTTTACCGTTACGAGAACTTCGACACTCAGTACCGGATGCCTCAAGGGTTCTTTCCCCTGAGCCAGTTCGACCGGTCGGCACACATACTGGGCTTGTCCTACTTTCCTCATCCGGACGTGGTCCTGAAAGCCGATTACAACTTCATGAGGAACGCCAGCCGGGTCGTGCGGCCCCGAAACCGGTGGAACCTGGGGATCGGCTGGTGGTTTTAGGAGGAACGGCCGTGAAGATCCCGGTGATCCTGCTGACATTCATCCTGCTCCTGCTCGGTCCGGGAGCCGGTCCCGCGTCCCCCGTTGCAACCGCGGAGCGGAAAGATGCCACGAAGGTCCGGAAGGTTCGGGTTTCGGCGGAGAGGTTTCACTTCATTCCCTCCAGGATTCGGGTGAAGCGGGGAACGCTGCTGGAGATCGAGTTGAGCAGTCAGGACACGTTTCACGGCTTTCGCATTCCCAAGGCCGGCATCGACGTCACCATTCCGGCGCGGGGTCAGGGAAAGATCAAGATTCGATTCCGGTCCCGGAAGGCGGGGAAATATCCGTTCGAATGCTCCCGGCCTTGTGGTGCGGGCCACACCATGATGCGGGGAACCATCATTGTGGAATAGGGGCCGCGGAAGGAACGCCATGTGGGAACGGTCCGGGATGGTGAAAGGGGGGGGCCTACTGGTGACGGCGCTGGCCCTTGCTTCAATGGCCGGTCCGGGGGCCGGCCAAGGAACCGTCGTGCGGGGCACCGAGTTCGGCGAGCCCATCCAGGGAATCGATGGGGTGGAATTCGAGCTTTTTCGCCTCGGACTCGAAGACTTCCTGGAAGTCGAGGACGCCGATGAAGGACTGGGGCCCCTGTACAACGGTCGCTCATGCGCCGAATGCCACGTGACTCCCGCCATCGGGGGGACCAGCACCATCACCGAGGTCCGGGCCGGAACTCTGGACGCCGACGGAACCTTTCAGGACCCGCCGGGCGGATCGTTGATCCATCTCTTCTCCATTCCCGACCATTCGATTCAGGCCGCGGTCCCGGAAGACGCCAACGTGGTGGCCAGGCGGCAGCCGATTCCCTTGTTCGGAGGCGGTCTTGTGGAAGCGGTTCCGGATGAGGTTCTGGCGGCCCTGGAAGACCCGGAAGACCAGGATGGCGACGGGGTCAGCGGGCGGGTCCACTGGGTGGTGGACCGGGACTCCGGAGAGACGCGCGCCGGGCGCTTCGGTTGGAAGGCGCAGCAATCCTCCCTGTTCACCTTCGGAGCCGAGGCCTACCGCAACGAGATGGGGATCACCAGCGACCTGTTCCCCGACGAGATGTGTCCCGCCGGAGACTGCCAGCCGTTGGAACTCATCGACCCCGTCGCCGATCCCGAAGATGGGCCGGAACCCTCTACGGGCCTGCGGGGAATCGACAACTTCGCCAATTTCATGCGCCTGCTGGGACCGCCGCCCGGAGGTGCGGAAAACGACACGACACGGCGGGGGGAGGAACTCTTCGAGGAAGTTCATTGTTCCGCCTGCCACGTTCCGGCTCTGCAGACCGGCTCCAGCCCGTTCGAAGCCCTCAGCAACAAGACTTTCAGACCATTTGGGGACTTTCTGCTCCACGACGTCGGGACCGGAGACGGGATTCGGGATGGAGATGCCGGTCCGGCGGAGATCCGGACCCCTGCTCTTTGGGGCGTCTCGCATCGCGCCCCGTATCTGCACGACGGGTCCGCGGCCACCATCGAGGCGGCGATTCTGAGGCACGGCGCCGAGGCCGAGTCCAGCCGAACCCTGTTCGAAGCCCTGACCGCGGAGGAACGCGGCGCGCTGCTTGCTTTCCTCAGATCTCTTTGAAGGGGAAGTGGTTTGGGCCGGCGGCCTGATTGCCTTCAGACCGGATCAGCCGCAGTATCAACCTGTCGAGGCGCGGAACGCATCGCTCCCATTTACCACCGGCTCCCCTTGAGGTGCTGGTAGGCCGCCACTGCCAGCTCGTCGCAACGCTCGTTCATGGGGTGTCCGGCATGTCCACGGACGCGCTCGAAACTCACCTCGTGCTGGTTCCGAATCCGGTCCAGTTGTTGCCAGAGATCCTGGTTCTTGACCGGCCCCTTGCCGGAGGTTCTCTTCTTCCAACCGCGGGCCTTCCATTTGTGGATCCAATCCGTGGCTCCCTGCTGGACGTAGGAACTGTCGGTCACCACGTGGACGCGAGCGCGCCGGGTCAATCTGGAGAGACCCTGAATCACCGCCTGAAGCTCCATTCGATTGTTGGTCGTCTGACGTTCCGAGCCGCTGTCTTCCAGTGTCTTGCCCGAGGCGCGGTGCTCCAGGACGAACGCCCAACCGCCCGGACCCGGATTGCCGCTGCAGGCGCCGTCGGTGTAGAGGACCACCTCGGCATCGCCTGAATCGGACTGCGATGCTCCACTCCGTCTGGTCATGGGTTCGTTTCCCGCGCTCGGCCGCTGGTGTGCCTTCACGGCGGAGTTTTGATCGAGGCGCCGCTGCCGTGCGGCTCGACGCAGCAGTCCAGGGCGGCGGCCGGAGTTTCATCTTAGCAGACCTCTCAAGTCAGGTTCCGGCTGCAGGGAAACCTGGTTGTTCCTGTTCTTGCCAAATTGACCAGAGCCGGGAAACGCGTGCGACCGGTCCGATCTTGTAGAGCCGGTTGGTCTTCTGGTATCATCGTGTTGTTCCAGGACATCATGGGTAGCGTACTTAAGAAAAAGAAAAAGCGGCGCGGAAAGCTTCGCCGGAGGCGCCGTCACCAGATCCGTAAGCACTCCCACTCCAAGTAAGGCCGATCAGCTGCATCCGCCTTTTCCTTTCGGGGTC
>JAPOYZ010000406.1 GCA_026706325.1 Candidatus Aminicenantota bacterium | reverse complement strand
GGAGTCAATTGGCCCCGCCGCGGTCCGGCGGCTCCATGATCGCCAGCTTCAGATGGGTGGCGTGCCGAGGCGAACGGTAGACCCGGTGGGTCGCCCGGATGAAGTCTTCGGCCTTGGCCTTGAATATGTTGGGAACGTACTTCTGGGGGTTCCGGTCCACGAGAGGGAACCAACTGCTCTGGATCTGGACCATGACCCGATGGCCCGCCTTGAAGGTGTGGAAGACATCCTGCAGGGGAAGCCGGACCCGGGTCGGACGGCCCGGCTCGAAGGGCTCCGGGTGCTCGTACGAATTCCGAAAACGTCCGCGGATCACCTCGCTGCGGATCATCATCTGGTAGCCGCCCATCCGAACCCGCCTGGGGTTGGGATCGTTGTCGGGGGCCGAGTCGGGAAGAACGTCGATGAGCTTTACCACCCAGTCGGCGTCGCCGGCCGTGGTGGAGACCCAGAGCTCCGCCTCCAACGGTCCGGCGATGGTCAGGTCCTGCTCCAGAACCGGGGTCTGATAGGCCAGCACGTCGGGACGCCGCGCCGCGAACCTCTGGTCGTCGGTCATGTATTCCCGGGTCATTCCGGGCGAGATGTCCTGACTGAAGGGGACCGGTTTGGCCGGGTCGCTCACGTATTCGTCAAAACCCTCCTCGCCGGTCTTGGGAGGCTGGGGAGAAAGATCCCCCTGGGCCCGAAGGTAGAGGCGGTACGGCTGCAGCGAGGGGGGAGGCCAGGAATCGAAGGTCCGCCACCGGTTGGCGCCGGTCTCGAAGACGTAGGCTTCGGGGAGGTCCGCCTTGCCCGCCTGCTTCAGGTGGTGGCGGAAGAAGGGACGGATGATCCGCTCCCGGTAGAACTCGGAGGTGTCGAAGCCGAAGCGGGCATTCCCCAGCCCCGTCCCCGGCCGTCTCCCCCAGTCGCCGTGTGCCCACGGACCCATCACCAGGACGTTGGAGATGTCCGGATTGTTCCGCTCCACCGAACGGTAGATCTCGAGCGGACCGTAGAGGTCCTCGGCGTCGAACCAGCCCCCCACGGTCATCACGGCGCAACGAACGTTCTTGAGATGCCGGACGATCCCGCGCTTGCTCCAGAAGGCGTCGTAGCGGGGGTGCTTCATCATCTGGTTCCAGAACTCGATCTCGCCCTTCAGGTGGACCCGGTTGATGTTCGCGAGGGGGCCCAGGTCCAGAAAAAACTGGTATCCGTCCGGCGTTCCGTATTCGAAGGGGACCAACGGTTCGGTGGTGGGCTTGGGCCGGGGTTTGGCGTGCCGGGCGAAAAAACTGAAGGCATGGGCCAGAAAGAAGGCGCCGTGATGGTGGAAGTCGTCGAAATAGAAGTCGCCGATGGGGGCCTGCGGAGACGCCGCCTTCAGCGCCGGGTGGGTGTCGATCATGCCGGCCGCCGTGTAGAAGCCGGGGTAGGAGATGCCCCATTGGCCCACCCGTCCGTTGTGTCCCTGCAGGTGGGTGACGAGCCATTCGATGGTGTCGTAGGTGTCGGTGCTCTCGTCGATGTCCTGAGGAGTGCTTTTCTCAGGCAGATGGGGAGTCAATTGGACAAAGTCCCCTTCCGACATGTATCGGCCCCGGACGTCCTGGTAGACGAAGATGTATCCGTCCCGGGCGAATTGGGGTGTGGGTCCCAGGGAGGACCGGTAGCGGTCCGCCCCGTAGGGCCGGGAACTGTACGGTGTCCGGTAGAGCAGTATCGGATAGGTCCGGGAGCGGTCGTTGGGGATGTAGACGGCGGTGAAGAGCCGGACTCCGTCGCGCATGGGAATCCGGTACTCGAACTTGTTGTAGTTGGCTCGAACGTACTCCTTCTGGTCCGGCTGCTGGCCGGAGAGGGGGAGAAGGGTCCAAATGAAGGGGAGCAACAGGATCGTTTTCTTCATGGCATCACCTGCTTGTGTTCCAAGCACTATACAGGGAGCGGCGATTTCCCACCGCCGAAAAGGAACGGCGGTTTCCAACCGCCGATCTCCACAACAGCGATCTACCAAGAAGCGTCTGAGCGACTGGAAATCGCCCCTCCTGAACTGTATTCACGGTCCCCGCGCTGCTATCCTGTGGCCCCCATGTCTGAATCCAAGGTGCACCGTTCCGGTCGCCATTTCCTGCAGATCCCAGGTCCCACCAACGTTCCGGAGCGGGTTCTGCGCGCCATGTCACGCGCCACCGAGGACCATCGGGGACCGGAACTGGCGAGTCTGACACTGCGGGTCCTGCGCCGTCTCCGGGAGGTGTTCCGGACCCGGGGCCCGGTCATCCTCTACCCCTCCTCCGGTACCGGCGCCTGGGAAGCGGCCCTGGTGAACACGCTCTCTCCCGGGGATCGCGTGCTCATGTTCGAGACCGGTCACTTCGCGGTCCTCTGGTCCCAACTGGCCGGCCGGCTGGGGCTGGAGGTCGAGCTGGTGCCGGGAGACTGGCGCCGCGGGGTCAACCCGGCCGAGGTCGAGTCCCGGCTGTCCCGGGACGCCTCCTACCGGATTCGGGCCGTGGGCGTGGTGCACAACGAAACCTCCACCGGGGTTACCAGCGACGTGGCGGCGATCCGGCAAGCCATGGACCGCGCGGGGCATCCGGCCCTGCTCCTGGTGGACACCATCTCCTCCCTGGGTTCCATCGACTACCGCCACGACGAGTGGGGAGTCGACGTGACCGTAGCCGCCTCGCAAAAGGGGCTGATGCTGCCTCCGGGCCTGGGATTGAACTCCCTGAGCGAAAAGGCGCTGGCCGCCGCCGGGCAGGCCCGGTCGCCGCGTTCGTACTGGGACTGGAAGCCGCCATTGAAGGAGAACGCCAAGGGGTTCTTCCCCTACACTCCCGCATCGAATCTCCTCTACGGACTGGACGTTGCCCTGGACATGCTCCTGGAGGAGGGGCTGGAGAACGTCTTCGCCCGTCATTCCAGGTTGGCGGAGGCCACGCGGCGGGCGGTCCAAGGCTGGGGTCTGGAACTCCAGGCGCTCGACCCGGGCGAATACTCTGATTCGTTGACGGCGGTGCGGGTCCCGGGCGGTCACGACGCGGACCGGCTGCGGAAGCTGATCCTGGAGCGTTTCGACATGTCTCTGGGGACGGGCCTGGGAAAGGTGAAGGGGCGGGTCTTCCGGATCGGACACCTGGGCGACTTCAACGAGTTGATGTTGGCCGGGACCCTCTGCGGCGTGGAGATGGGTCTGGATCTGGCGGGCGTCCCCCACCGCCCGGGGGGCGTCGGCGCGGCGCTGCAGTACCTGGCCCGAACACCTTGAGCGGATAAACTCATGGATCCTTCCCGGCAGGCCATCTCCGATCCCGTCCTCGCCCTCGTCGGTTTTTTCGCCGTCGTGGTGCTGCTCCTCTTCCTGGCGGCCCGCTGGAAGTGGCACGTCTTCCTGGCCCTCATGGTCCCCCTCCTCCTGCTGGGACTGATGCCGGGAGTGAACCGGTCCGTCTTCATCCAGGCCTTCCAGGAGGGCTTTGGCAACACGCTGGGGAAGATCGGAGTCGTCATCGTCCTGGGCTCGGTCATCGCCGAGTTCCTCCGGCACACCGGGGCCATCCAGGTCATCACCCGGTCCATGGTGAACTTGGCGGGGGCCCACCGCATGCCCTTGGCCCTGACCCTGAGCGGCTTCGTCCTGGGGGTGGCCATCTTCTCGGACGTGGCCTACGTCATCCTGAACCCCCTGGTCCACTCCGCGGCCCGGGTCATGGGCGTCGGCATGGGGGTCATGTCCATCGGACTGGTGTCGGCGATCCAGTTGACGCACGCCGTGGTCCCTCCCACTCCGGGTCCGCTGGCGGCCGCGGCTTTGGTGGGCGCCGACATCGGCCGGACCATCATCTACGGCAGCCTCGCCTGCCTGGCCGGGTCCCTGGCCGGTTGGGTCTGGGGCCAGTACTTGGTGGGACCCCGCCTCAAGACCCTTCCATCCGAGGAGTTCTCGAAAGATCCGGCCTCGGAGGAGGAAGGCGCGGGTTATCCGGGCACCCTGCGGTCCTACGCTCCCATAGCGATTCCGGTGGTGTTGATTTCGAGCCAGAGCGTGGTCCGTTTCCTGCTGGAGGAGGGTCACCCGGCGCGCCGGATCCTGGAGTACCTGGGATGGCCCGTGATCGCCCTTTCCATCGGACTGGTCCTGGCCTGGTGGAACATCCGGAGTTCCGAGGACCGGAAATCCGCCAGATCCGGGTGGATCGAGGACGGGCTCCGGGCCTCCGCCATGATCCTGGTGGTCACCGGCCTAGGCGGGTCCCTGAGCGCCATCCTCAAGGCGACGCCGGCGGTGGGAGTGCTGGCCGAGGCCTTCGCGGCGTCGGGTCTGCCGCCCATTCTTCTGCCCTTCGTCATCGGCATTCTCGGGAACATGATTACCGGATCCACCACGGTGGGCGTCATCACGGCGGCGTCCCTGGTGGCGCCCATGCTGGACGACCTCTCGCTGTCGCCCGAAGCTGCCATGCTGGCCGGGGCCTGCGGGTCCGTGATCATCAAGTACGTCAACAGCAGCTATTTCTGGGTCTGCACGTCGCTGAGCGGTCTGCCCGTGAGAGAAGCCATTTGGGGTTACGGCGGCGGCACGCTGGTGGGGGGAGGAGTCTCCTTCGCCGTGGTCTATCTGCTGTGGGCGGTGGGGATCCTCTGAACGGCCGTCGTTGACGAGGAGAGAGATTCATGCAGGCATCACGCAGAACCGTCATCGAGCCGGAGGGGATTCCGGCGCCGACGGGCCAATACTCCGAGGCCATCCGTGCGCGGGGAGGTCATTTCCTGTTCATCGCCGGACAGGTGGCCCAGAATTCCGAGGGAAAGATCATCGGCAAGGGGGACGCCGAGGCGCAGACCCGCCAGGTTTTCACCAATCTGGGACTCATCCTGGAGAGCGCGGGCGCCTCGTTTCAGGACGTCGTGGAATTCACCACCTACCTGGTGGGCGTCGAGTCGGTCCGTCCGTTCCTGAAGGCTCGGGCCGAGCTCTTCGTGGACCTCTACCCCAACGCCGACTATCCCGCCAACACCCTGATCAACATCGAGTCCCTGGGCGGGTCCGACGCCCTGGTGGAGATCAAGGCCGTGGCGGTCCTTCCTTGACCCCGGCTCTCAAGGCATGGAATCCGAATCCCTGAGCAAGACCCTGGAATCGACCCTCCGCTCCGCCCTCCAGGGGGAGGTCCGCTTCGACCGGATCTCCAGGGCCATCTATTCCACCGACGCCAGCATCTACCAGATCATGCCCCAGGGGGTGGTCCTCCCCCGGTGCGTGGAAGACGTGATCCGGACCGTGCGCACCTGCCGCCGCTACGGCGTACCCATCACCGCCCGCGGCGGGGGGACCTCCCAGGCCGGCCAGGCCATCGGCAGCGGTCTCCAACTGGACTTCTCCAAGTACATGAACCGGATCCTGGACCTGGACGTGGAGAATCGGACCGTGGTGGTGGAGCCGGGGATCGTCCTGGACGAGTTGAATCTCGCCCTCAAACCCCACGGCCTGGTGCTGCCTCTGGACCTCTCCACCTCGAACCGGGCCACGGTGGGAGGCGCCATGGCCAACAACTCGGCGGGGACCCGGTCCGTGGTCTACGGCAAAACCATCGACTACGTTCTGGAGCTGGATGCGGTCCTATCGGACGGGAGCGTGGTCCATTTCGCACCCGTGGCGAAAGAAGACCTGGACGCCCGCTGCCGGAGCGGGGACCTGGAGGGTCACTGCTACCGGATGGTGCGCTATCTGGCGCGCCGCCACGCTGACGAGATCGACCGGCGTTATCCCAAGGTTCTACGCCGCGTCGGTGGGTACAACCTGGACGACTTCGTCCCCACGGCCGACACCTTCAACCTCTCGCGAATCATGGTGGGATCGGAGGGCACGCTGGGCCTGGCCGTGGCGGCCAAGCTGCGGCTCGTCCCTCTTCCCAGGCGCCGGGTGCTCTGCTCGGTCCAGTTCGATGGAGTCCTGGACTCCCTGGACGCCGTGTCGCCCATTCTGGAGCACGGCCCCTCCGCGGTGGAGCTTCTGGACCGCTTCATCCTGGATACCACTAGGGGTAAGACCGAGTATGAACCGTTGCGCGACTTCATTCAGGGAGACCCTGGAGGGGTCCTGCTGGTGGAGTTCACGGGGGACGCGCTGGAGGAGCTTGCGGGCCGGGTCGACCGCCTGGAAGCGGATCTGGCGAGCCGGCAAATGGGCAGCCACTTTCACCGGGCGCTGGAGCCGGACGCCCAGGCCCGCATCTGGCGGCTGCGCAAGGCGGGGCTCGGCCTGTCCATGTCGCAGCGGGGAGACGCCAAGGCCCATTCCTTCGTGGAGGACACGGCGGTGGCGCCGGAGAACCTCAAGGAGTACATCCGGCGCTTCATGGAGGTGCTGGAGCGCCACCAGACCCGGGCGGGGTTCTACGCCCACGCTTCGGTCGGCCTGCTTCATGTCCGCCCCGTCGTGGATCTCAAGACCGCGGACGGAGTGGAGAAGTTCGCCCGCATTGCCAACGAGGTCGCGGACCTGGTCCTGAAATACGGCGGCGCCCTTTCGGCCGAGCATGGCGACGGCCTGGTCCGGAGCCCGTTTCAGGAGAAGATGTACGGCCCGGTCCTGTACCAGGCCTTCCGCCGGCTCAAGGAGGCCTTCGATCCCACCGGCGTCTTCAATCCGGGCAAGATCGTGGACGCGCCTCCCATCACCGAGAACCTCAAGTTCGGGACGGAATACACGACGCACGAGGTGGAGACCGTCTTCGACTTCTCCGACTACGGAGGCATTTCACGGGCCGCCGAGCAGTGCAGCGGGGTCGGCGCCTGCCGGCAGAGCCTGCGAGCCACCATGTGCCCCTCCTACCGGGCCACCCGGGACGAGGTGGATGTCACCCGCGGCCGGGCCAACGCCCTGCGGCTGGCCATCTCGGGTCAATTGGGTCCCGACGGGTTGGCCGACAAGGACCTTTACCCGGTCCTGGACCTCTGTTTGGAGTGCAAGGCCTGCAAGACCGAGTGTCCCACCGGCGTGGACATGGCCCGGCTCAAGAGCGAGTTTCTGCATCACTACTACGCCCGCCACGGCGCTCCCCTCGGGGCTCGCGTCGCCTCCCGCATGGATCTGCTGGCGCGCCTGGGAAGCCGCCTGGCGCCGGTGTCCAACTGGCTCTCGGCCGCATCCGTGAGCCGCTGGTTGAACGAGAAGCTGTTGGGACTGGACCGCCGCCGCCGGCTTCCCGAATTCGCCGGGCGGACCTTTCTGGACTGGTGGACCCGCCAAGATGGCGGCTCTGCGGCCGCGGACAAAGGTGACGTGGCCATCTTCGCCGACACCTTCACCAACTACTTCGAGCCGCAACATGGAGTGGCCGCGGTGCGGGTGGCCCGCCGTTTGGGAGCCCGGGTCGAGGTGCCTGCCCGGGTCTGTTGCGGGCGGCCCCTCATCTCCAAGGGGTTCCTGCGGCAGGCGGCGCGGCAGGCCGAAGCCACCACGCGGACCCTGATTCCCCTGGCGCGGCGGGGGATCGGAATCGTCTTCTGCGAGCCCAGTTGTTATTCGGCCGTCTGCGACGACCATCCGCACCTGGTGCCGGAATCGCTGCGGGAACAGGCTCGAGCCGTGGCCCGGGCGGCCCGAACCTTCGAGGAATGGTGCGGTCAGGCGCTGGAGGATCTGCCGGAACCGGAGGTCGGCAGGCTGTTGGGCAACGGAGTTTCAGAATCCCAACAGATTCTGCTCCATGGCCACTGCCATCAAAAGGCTCTGGTGGGAATGGAGGCGGCCGTCGGGCTACTGTCGAAAATCCCGGGAGTTCAGGTCACACCGCTGGACAGCGGCTGCTGCGGCATGGCCGGGATGTTCGGATACGAGAGCAAGCACTACGAGGTTTCCCGCGCGGTGGGCGAGCTCCGCCTCTTTCCGGCCCTTCGGCATGCCGCCTCCGGAACGGCGGTAGTAGCGCCCGGTTTTTCCTGCCGGCACCAGATCGATCACTTCACGGATCGACAGGCGGTCTCCTCCATGGAACTGCTGGCGTCGCTGATGGGAGAAGCCAAGACTCGGCCCTGACGGGACTTCGCGAACCGGAGGCAGCTCCGCCGCCGCAATGCCCCGCCATTCCCATCGATCAGCGTTCCCATGGGAACGCCAGGGTCGTGTGGCCCAAGAGTGTGGTGGACCAGGAGTCTCACTACGACTCGCCACCACCGCCGAAAGCCCGGAGGATGTCCTCAGGAAGCGGCTCGAAGAAACTGTCAGGCACCTTCAGGCCCGGATCGGTACCGATCGGGCGTTTCTTCATGGGCAGCTTTGGAAGGGGTCGGATCTCGGCAATGGGCACGTTACGTCGACACAGGACCACCGTCTCACCGCGTTCGACGCTCTGGAGGTACTCTGAGAGACGGGCTTTCGCTTGCGCGATGTTTGCCTTGATCATGGTCAAATACTAGGTCAACAATTTGACCATCTACAAGTTTTCGTGAGTATGTGAGGTCTCCGGTTCCACTGGCGCGCGATCCGTCCGGTCCGAAGTCGTCAGCGATCCCATGGGAACGCCAGGGTCGGCGTGCTCGAGTAGCGCTCCAGCGACAGCACCAGCCGTCCCCCGCTCCGCGGCTCCAGTTTCACCTGGACAGCGACCTAGAGATAGAGGTGCAACTGTGCCATAAGCGTTTTCGTGTGCAGGTCGCCGAACCGGAAGTGGTCCCGGTAGTACGACAGGCTCACGTGCCAGTGGGTCCGCGGATAGAAGTCCAGGCCGTACACCATGCGGCGCACTTCCCCC
>JAPOYZ010000389.1 GCA_026706325.1 Candidatus Aminicenantota bacterium | reverse complement strand
GCAACGCTCTGAGTCATGAATCTCTCCTCACCCGATTTTCCAAAAATTCGGAATCACAAATCCGCGAAAGGATAACCCGGTCCCAAGGGGGATGTCGAACGTAGCGGCGTCAGTTTCTTCCCGAGTCCCGGCAGCCCTTCTCTTCGTCCACGTACCGGAGCAGCCAGAGGCCGGCGGCGAAGAAGAGGAGCATGGTCGACATGCCCACCCTCTGGGAGTCGAAATGGCTGGTCAATATGCCCACCAGCAAGGGGCCCAGAAAGGCGGTCGCCTTGCCCGAGAAGGCGAAGAGGCCGAAGAACTCGTTCTCCTTCTCCCGCGGAACGAATCGGCCCAGGAGCGAGCGGCTGGCGGACTGGTTGGGACCGGAGCAGATGCCGACCAGGATGCAGGCGGCCCAGAACATGGCGCGGCTGGTGGTCAGGATGGCGACGATGGCCGCGATGATGAGACCCCAGAGGCTGATCTGGATGGTCCGCTTCCCGCCGATCCGGTCGTCCAGGTGGCCCAGGAAGAAGGCGCCGACGCCGGCCGCCACGTTCAGGGCCAGACCGAAGATCATCAACTCCGAGAAGGTGAATCCGAAGGTCCCGGTGGCGTAGATGCCGCCGAAGGCGAAGATGGTGACCAGGCCGTCGTTGTAGAGCAGCCGGGCCAGGAGGAGCTTGGAGATCTCCCGGTAGCGGCGCACGTCGCGGAAGGCGACCGCCAGGTGGCGGAAGGAGGAGAACAGCATCCGGGACGACAACGGGGCTCGAGGCTGGGTCTCGCGTACCCAGAACAACAGGGGCAGGGTGAAGACGACGAGCCAGGCGGCGACCAGAAGGTTGGTGGCCCGAATGTGGGCGCCGGCCTCCCGGGTGAAACCGAACCAGGGAACCTCCGCATCCACGAACCCCACGAAGGCCACGGCCATGGCGGCAAGTCCGCCGACGTAACCCAGGGACCATCCATATCCGGAGATGCGTCCGATGCGATCCCGGGCAGCGATATCCGGCAGGAGAGCGTTGTAGAAGACCAGGGACATCTCGAAGGCGATGTTGGCCAGCGTGAACCAGAGCAGGGCCTCGAAGACCTGGCCCGGTACGGGCAGGTAGAGCAGGGCCGTGAAGAGGACGCAGGCGACGGTCCACAGCAACAGGAAGAACTTGCGGTAGCCGCCCCGGTCGGCGATGACTCCCAGGACCGGCGACAGCAGGGCCACGACGAGGGCGGCGATGGTGACCGACCGGGACCAGGACAGCGTCCCCGAGATCGTGTCGGGGGCGATGGCCTGCGTGAAGTAGGACGCGTAGATGAAGGTCACCACCAGGGTGGTGAAGGGAGAATTGGCGAAGTCGTACAGGCACCAGGAGACGACGGCCCGGCGGGAAGCAGGCGCTTCGTCCGCCGGCAGGCTGGCTGCCGCGTGGTCCAACATCGGCCGCTATCCTACTTGAGTTCGCCCGGAGCGGCGACCGGAGCGGCGGTTTTCCTACCGCCGATTCGGTAGCGCGCAAGGGAAATCAAGAATGGGGGACTAATAGTCCCACCTCCTATCGTTGCCTGGAAAACCCCTCTTGGCTAAGATGGCTTCCAGCCGTCGGCAACAGTCATTACGGCATCCGACCGGGGATGGCCGCGGGTGGATAATGCCAGAACTTCGGTCCGGGATCTGTTTTTTGGCTTGGTGTCTGGCGGTTGCTCTCCCTGGACTGGCGGCGGGGACGGCCGCTCCCGCCGGCATCGACTTCAACCGCGACATTCGTCCCATCCTCTCGGAGAAATGCTTCTCCTGCCACGGCCCCGACTCCGGCCAGCGCCAAGCCTCCCTGCGTCTGGACACCGCCGACGGCATCGGCGCGGCGCGGGACGGAAAGGGACCGGTCGTGGTTCCCGGCGACGCCCGGAAAAGCCCTCTCTACCAGAGGATCGCCAGCCCCGATCCCGCCTCCCGAATGCCCCCGGGCTACCTGGGCCACGAGCCCCTGAGCGACCTCCAGATCCGCCAGGTCGAGAGTTGGATCGACCAGGGCGCCCAGTGGCAGCCGCACTGGGCCTTCCTCCCGGTCCGCAAGCCGGACCCGCCACCGGTCCGGAATCGCGGCTGGGTCCGTAACGGCCTGGACGCCTTCGTTCTGCATCGCCTGGAGGAGAACGGCCTTGCACCCTCACCCGAGGCCGCACCGGAGACGCTGATCCGGCGGGTGACCCTGGACCTGACGGGTCTACCTCCGTCGCCCCATGATCTGGACCGTTTTCTGCGGGACCCGTCGGCGGACGCCTACGAGAAGCTGGTGGACCGTCTGCTCGGCTCCACCCGGTACGGAGAGCACATGGCGGTCCGCTGGCTGGAAGCGGCCCGCTACGCCGACACCAACGGCTACCAGAGCGACGGCATCCGTCAGATGTGGCGCTGGCGCGACTGGGTCATCGACGCTTTCAACCGGAACCTCGGTTTCCACCAGTTCACCATCGAGCAACTGGCGGGAGACCTGCTGGAGGGAGCGTCTCTGGATCAGATCGTCGCCACCGGCTTCAACCGGAACCACCGGACCAGCGCCGAGGGGGGCTCCATCGACGAGGAGCTGCGGGTGGAGTACGTGGCCGACCGGGTGGAGACCACCTCGACGGTCTGGATGGGGCTGACCGTGGGTTGCGCCCGCTGTCACGATCACAAGTACGACCCCATCAGCCAACGGGAGTACTACCAGTTCTTCGCCTTCTTCAACAACGTCCCCGAGCGGGGCTTCGTCTACAACTTCGGCAACGAGGATCCGGTGATCGCGGCGCCCACGCCGTCGCAGGAAGCGCGTCTGGAGGAGCTGGACGCCGAGATCCGAACGGCCCGCCTCCGGCTCGAAGAGTTGGAGGTCGAGCGGAAACGGGCTCAACGCGCCTGGGAGGAAGAAGTCCGGAAACACGGCCCGGGCGAGGACTGGACCTTGGACCGGGGCCTGCTCGTGCATTTCCCCCTGGACGGCGATTGGTCCGAGACCACGGGAAACCTGAAGCGGGTCTGGCAAGAAGAGGCCGAGAAAAAGAAGGAGAAGAAAGAGAAGGAACAAGCCCAGGAAAAGCCGGCCGAAGCCCCCTCGCGTGAACCGCCCTTTGTGGACGAAGGTCCGGAGCCGGGACTGGAGTTCGTGCCGGGACGAAAGGGCCGGGCGGGGCGTTTCGACGGCCGTTTCGTCAACGGGGGACCCGTCGCCAGCTTCGACTACATGGACCCGTTCACCCTCTCGGCCTGGTTCTATCCCCGGTCCGGCGAGGGGGCCATCCTCTCCAGCGTGCAGGACCGGTTCCGGGGGCGCGGCTACGGCCTCTACCTGAGGGAAGGGAAGCTGCGCTTCAACTTCACCTACCGCTGGTCGGACCTGGGCGTGCGTCTGGAGACGGAGCAGGTGCTGGAGCGGGACCGCTGGCACCACGTGGTCCTGAGCTATGACGGCAGGCGCAACGCCGGCGGATTCCGGCTCCATCTGAACGGGGTCCTGCAGAAGCCGGTGGTGCTGTTCGACTACCTGCTCAACCCCATGGGTCCCAAACGGGATTTTCGGATCGGCGCCGGCGAGGGGCCCGACGACCGCTTCGACGGATTCATCGACGAGGTCCGGGTCTACGACCGCGCGCTCTCGGACCGGGAGGCGAGAGTCGTCGGCCTCCTGGATCCGGTCCCGGAGATCGCGGCCCTGGCCCCTGCGGATCGCAGTACCGTCCAGCAGGACAAGTTGGACCTCTGTTTCCTGGAGGGCGGCCACGCCCCGGAGGCCGTTCTGCAGGCGGTCCGGGAACTGCGGGAGGCCTGGCAGCGGCGCGAGGAACATTACGACTCCCTTCCCACCGTCATGGTCATGAAGGAGCGGCCCCAGCGGCGGCAGTCCTACGTGCTGGACCGGGGCGCATACGACGCCCGCACCGATCCGGTGAATCCGGGAGTTCCCGGGGCCCTGAACTCGAAACCGGCAGCGTCCGTCCCGGATCGCCTGGGTCTGGCGCGGTGGCTGGTGGACCGCTCCAACCCCTTGACGGCCCGGGTGACGGTGAACCGGCTCTGGCAGATGCTGTTCGGAGCCGGCCTGGTGCGGACTCCCGAGGACTTTGGCTCCCAGGGCGACCGCCCCACCCATCCCCGGCTGCTGGACTGGCTGGCCGCGGAGTTCATGGAGAACGGCTGGGACGTCAAGGCGCTGCTCAGGACCGTCGTGACCAGCGCCACCTACCGCCAGTCCTCCCGTCAGACGCCGGAGCTGTCCCGGAGGGACCCGGAGAACCTTTTTCTGGCCCGGGCGCCCCGCTTTCGCCTGCCGGCCCAGGTGATCCGGGACCAGGCCCTGGCCGTTTCCGGCCTTCTTGCCGAGAAGCTGGGCGGACCTTCGGTCAAGCCGTACCAGCCCCCGGGCCTGTGGACGGAGCTGACCTTCAGCAAGCGGGGCTACGAAGCGGACCAGGGTGAGAGCCTCTATCGCAGGAGCCTCTATACCTTCTGGAGACGGACCATCGCGCCGCCGGCCATGGTGACGTTCGACGCCTCCACCCGCGAAGCCTGCGTGGTGCGCAACGACCGGACCAACACGCCGCTGCAGGCCCTGAACCTGATGAACGACGAGACCTACCTGGAGGCCTCCCGCCGGTTGGCGGAGCGCATGCTGGAGGAAGGCGGCTCAACGCCCCTGGCGCGGGTCGCCTACGGTTTCCGCCTGGTCACCGCCCGCTGGCCCCGGGCGTCGGAGCAGACCGCACTTTTCGAGGCCCTGGAGCGGTTCGAAGAAGACTTCAAGTCCCGGCCCCAAGAGGCCTTGGACTACCTCTCGGCAGGCGCGTCGGCCCCGAATGAGAACCTGGACGCGCAAGAATTGGCTTCCTATGCCGGCCTCGCCAGCGTTATCCTGAACCTGGACGAGGCCATTACCAAGGAGTGACGTGGACATGGATCCCTGGAACCGATATCGACTGATGCAGACCCGGCGCCACTTCTTCGGCGCCACGGCCGCCGGAATCGGGACCGCCGCCCTGGGTTCTCTCCTCCAGGAAGACCTTCAGGCGGGGCGCACCGCCGCGGACGGGACCACCCCCGCCGTTTCTCCCGGAGTCCCGTCCCTGCCCCACTTCGCTCCCACGGCCAAGCGGGTGATCTGGCTGTTCCAGTCGGGAGGGCCCTCCCAGATGGACCTGTTCGACTACAAGCCGGCCCTGGCCCGGCGCCGGGGCGAGGAACTGCCCGAGTCCATCCGCCAGGGCCAGCGCCTCACCAGCATGACCTCCGAGCAGGGCAGTTTTCCCGTGGCGCCTTCCATCTACGAGTTCGCCCGACACGGCCAATCGGGCGCCTGGATCAGCGAGCTCCTGCCCCGGACCGCCGAGATCGCCGACGACCTCTGCTTCATCCGGTCCATGCACACGGAGGCCATCAATCACGATCCGGCCGTCACGTTTCTCCTGACCGGCGCTCAGATCGCCGGGCGGCCCAGCCTGGGGGCGTGGCTGGCCTACGGCCTGGGGAACGAGAACAGCAACCTGCCGGCCTTCGTGGTCATGGTCACCCAGGGGACAGGCGGGCAGCCGCTCTACGACCGCCTCTGGGGCAGCGGCTTCCTGCCCAGCCGCTACCAGGGGGTCAAGTTCCGCTCCGTCGGGGACCCGGTCCTCTACCTCTCCGATCCCAAGGGCTTCGGACGGGAGAGCCGCCGGCATTTTCTGGATGCCCTGAACCGGTTGAACCGGATCAAGTTGGAGGAGTCGGGCGACCCCGAGATCTCGGCCCGCATCTCCCAATACGAAATGGCCTTCCGCATGCAGACGTCGGTGCCCGAGCTCACCGACCTTTCGGCTGAGCCGGATCACATCTTCCGGCTCTACGGCGAGGACGCCCGGGAGCCGGGGACCTTCGCCTCCAACTGCCTGCTGGCCCGGCGCCTGGCCGAGCGGGGAGTGCGCTTCATCCAGGTCTTCCACCGGGGTTGGGACCAGCACGGGAAGTTGCCCACCGCCCTCCCCCGCCAGTGCAAGGCCACCGACCAGGCTTCGGCCGCTCTGGTGCAGGACCTGAAGCAGCGGGGAATGCTGGAGGACACGCTGGTGGTTTGGGGCGGCGAGTTCGGGCGAACCGTCTACTGCCAGGGACCGCTGACCGAGACCGACTACGGCCGCGACCATCACCCCCGGTGCTTCACCATCTGGATGACCGGAGGCGGCGTCCGTCCGGGCGTGGTCCTGGGGGAGACCGACGATTTCTCCTACAACATCACCCGGGACCCGGTCCACGTCCACGACCTGCAGGCCACCCTCCTCCACTGCCTGGGCATCGACCACACCCGGCTGACCTACAAGTACCAGGGACGCCATTTCCGCCTCACCGACGTGCACGGCGAAGTGATCGACCGGGTCCTGTCCTGACCCTCCACGGGATCGAAGCTCCCGAAGGATTTTGAGGAACACCACATGGTTCGACCGATTGCGTCCCAGACCGACGCCAGCGGCCTCCCCCCGACCGGACGGCCGGTGATCTACGGCACGCAGGGAGTGATCTCCAGCGGCCACTACCTGACCTCCATGGCCGGGATGGGCATGCTGCTGGGGGGCGGCAACGCGTTCGACGCCCTGGTGGCGGCTGGTTTTGCGGCCGCCGTGACGGAACCGATCGCGTCGTACTCGCTGGCGGCCGAGTCGGTCTTCATGCTCTACGATGCCGAGAGCGGCGATCTCCTCTCTCTGAGCGGGCAGGGCACGGCGCCCCGGCAGGCAACGTTGGAGTTCTACGGGAACCAGGGGCTGAAGGAGATCCCCACCGGCCCCGGACCGCTGGCTCATCTCTCCTTCACGGTTCCGGGGGCGGTGGACGGGTATCTGTCGCTCCTGGAGCGTTACGGGAACCTCCCGCTGTCCCAAGTCCTGGAACCGGCCATACACCTGGCTCAGGCCGGATTTCCTCATTACGAGTACATGATCGACGCTCTCGACTCCCAGGCCACCCGGGACCAGTTCAACCAGTATCCGCCCGGCGGCAACGAGATCTTCTTCCAGGACGGGAAGCTTCCCCGGCCAGGATCGATCCTGGTTCAACCCGGGTTGGCGCGAACATTGCGCCGGCTGGCCGCCGGCGACGCGGGGGGATCAAGGGATCGGATCGAGGGGATCCGGACCGCCCGGCGAGACTTCTACCAGGGAGCTCTCGCCCGCACCCTGGTGGAATGCGCCCGCAGTGTCGGGGGGATTCTCAGCGCCGAGGACCTGGCGGGCTACCGGGCCCAGTTCGAGGAGCCGGCGCGCACCCGATACCGCGGCTACGAGATCTGCTGCCAGAGGACCTGGTCCCAGGCCCCGGTTCTGCTGCAGGCCCTGAACCTGTTGGAACACTTCGATCTCCGGGCCATGGGCCACAACTCCCCGGCCTACGTCCACACCGTGGTGGAGGCTCTGAAGCTGGCCATCGCCGACCGGGAAGCGTTCTACGGCGACCCCGATTTCGCCCGGGTGCCCCTGGACGGACTCCTCTCCAAGGAGTACGCGGCCGAGCGGGTCCGGCACGTAGACCCCGGCAAAGCGCATCCCGACACACCGCCGCCCGGCAATCCCTGGAAACACTCCCGGGAACCCCTGGAACGTCCCGCTCCGGAGGCTCCGCCACCGTCCGACCTCCCCGGTCCCACCTACGCGGACCAGGGGACGACCCACATCGCCGTGGTGGACCATCACGGCAACCTGGTGTGCGCCACACCGAGCGGCGCGTCGTTCGGCAAGGCGGTCTTCTTCCCCGAGGTCGGCTGCGCCCTGAGCACCCGCAGCGAAATGTTCTTCCTGAAGCCGGACCACCCCAATCGCCTGGAGCCGGGGAAGCGGCCGCGGACCACGCTGGTGGGCTACCTGGTGGTGAAGGACGGGCAACCGGTCATGACCGTGGGCTGCCCCGGCGGCGACCAGCAAGCCCAGGCCAACCTCCAGTTGCTGCTCAATGTGCTGGTCTTCGGAATGAACCTCCAGGAAGCCATCGAGGCCCCCCGCTTCGGGAGCGACAGCTTCCGGAACTCCTTTTACCCGCACGTCTACTTCCCGGGACAGCTCTCCCTGGAGGAGGCCTTCCCCGAGTCGACCCGGCGGGAGCTGGGGAAACTGGGCCATAAAGTTGTGCCGGCCCTCGTCTGCGGAATGGGCGCCACCATCACCTGGCGCGATCCGTCCACCGGCACGCTGGCCACCGGCGCCGATCCCCGCCGCTCCTGCTACGCCCTGGGTTGGTAAGAAGCGACGCTTGGTCGCGCAGGTGAAACGAGGTGCGGCGATGCCGAGAAGGATTGCCATTGTCGGTGCCGGAGTATCGGGGCTCGGGGCGGCTTGGGCAATGCATCAGCACCCCGATCAATTCGATTTCCGACTGTTCGAAGCGCAGGCCTCCGTCGGCGGCAACGCCATCACGGCCGACATGCCGCAAGACGACGGCACGACAGTTCCCTTTGATATTTCCGTCACCGCCTGCATACCCTCGGTCTACCACCATCTTCTCCTCTTCATGCGGCAGCACGGTATCGACCTGGTTGATACCAGGTTCAGCTACAGCGTGAAGTATCGCGGCGGCGTCTACGCCCACGATTTCGACTCCGACATCCGGAGAGAGTTGCATCCGGAAATCAAGAAGTTCCAGAGACTCCTGAGGCGCCTCAAGTGGTTCGGCCGGCTCAACCGGTCCCGGTCAAGGCTGCTCAATGCACTCAACCCGTTCAACTACGTCAGCATGGGCGCGGTTCTCAACCTGGGCGGGTTCTCCGGAGATTTCCGCTACA
>JAPOYZ010000466.1 GCA_026706325.1 Candidatus Aminicenantota bacterium | reverse complement strand
CTTTCGTTTCAGCGGACTTTCACCGCCTATCTTGTGCCAGTTAGCCTGGCGCACAGTCGCCGCTCCCAATCGGCGGCAAGAAAGCCGCCGCTCCTGGCGACAGGAAAGTCGCCGCTCCTTGGCTCCTGTTACGATTCCCGTGTGACGACAGGTCCGGCGGTCAGTGTGGTCATCCCTTGCTACGGGCACACCAGGCTGCTGCCCCGGCTGTTGGAGGCCTTGGAAGCTCAGGAGACGTCACTGGATTTCGAGGTCCTGGTGGTGGAGTCGGGGGGAGACGAGGCGGCGCGGCGGGTCGGGGGGCGATTTCCCGGGGTCCGGGTGCTGTCTCGGGAGCGGCGGCTGTTTCCCGGAGCGGCGCGGAACCGGGGGGCGGCGGAGGCGCGCGGCGGCGTGCTGGCTTTTGTCGACGCCGATGCGGTCCCGGAGGCCGGGTGGCTGGAAACGCTTCATGCCCGCCTGCTGTCCTCGGAACGGATCGCCATGGTCTCGGGGTGGGTGGGGCTCCCGCCGGGGACCGGCGCGGCGGGGCAGGTGCTGCATTGGATCGAGTTCTCATCGTTCCTGCCGGGGCTGGCGTCGGGAGATCGGGACGCCCTGTCCAGTTGCAATCTGCTGGTCAGGAAGGCGGACCTGGCGGCTTGCGGGGGCTTCGACGAGGGAATGGGGATGGCGGAGGACTTGATGCTCTGCCGGAAGATCGGGCGGCGCGGGGGAGGACGGCTTTGTTTCGAGGGGTCGACGGGGGTCTGGCACCCAAACGACGTCGCTTGGGACCGGGCCCGGGTTCATCTCGGACGCCTGGGATATTGGAGCGGGCGATTTCGGACCCTGGAGCGGGTTTCGGGATCGTGGCTGCGGCATTTCCCGGCGCTTAGCCTGGCGCTTCCGCTGTGGCGGCTGCCCCTGATCATGGGGCGATTGTTCCTTATTAATAATATGGTGTGGATGAGGGCCCTGGCGCGGCTTCCCAGGTTGGCGGCGGGGCTGGCGGTCTGGGCGGGGGGATTCTACCGGGGAGTGCGGGAGGGCGGGAGGGCGGACGACGCCCCTCGCATCGGTTCTCCTGCTGATCCACCTGGGGTGGCGGAGTAAAATGGGGCATCCGGGAGAGTGAGTGAAAGGGACATTCCAATGACCCTTGAACTCATGGCAATCATCGCCGCCACCATCACACTCGGCGGTCTCATCCTCACCCAGTTCCGCGCGGCCGCACGAGAACGCGCCGAAATCCGCGAACGCATGTCCCACCTCGAAGTTTCGCTGGAGAAGCGCATGGCCCGGCTTGAAGGTGGGCTCCGCGAACGCATGGCTCGGATGGAAGTCTCGCTGGGGGAACGTATGGCCCGCACCGAAGGCACTCTCGACGTGCTCCGGGAATACTTCGTGGGATCAGGCCGCGGCGCCGCCTGACTCGCAAGGAGCGGCGGTTTTCCTACCGCCGCACCCCACCCGGTCTTCGCCGGTAGACATCCCGGCGATGGGCGACGCGGACAATCAGCACGACGAGGATCGATTCGCGCACTTCGTAAACGACACGGTGATCCCCGACGCGGAGCCGGCGGAGGCCCCGCAGATCACCCTTCAGCGCATTGCCGAGGAAAGGATTCTCCGCCAAGCGGTCGATGGCCGCGACAATCCGCCTTCGGTCCGGCTTGACGATCCGATGCAACTCTTTGGCCGCGCTGGCCTTAATCCGTATCGAGAAGATCACGCCTGACCTGGTCCCAATCCAACACCGGATCGCTCGGATCCCGCAGCCGGTCGACGGCTACGGAGAGATCGTCGAAATCTTCAAGATAACGCTCGACCGCCCGGCGGACGACCTCCGCCCGGCTGCGCCTGAGACGGCGGGCGGCTGCATCCAGCGCGCTGACCACCGTATTCGGCAGGCGTGCGGTAATCTGGGTCTTGGCTTCTGTGATGTCAGTTGATTGCATTTACATCACTTTACTTCCGAACGATGTTGAGTGCAATTCCGTTATGGGCTGGCCGGGGGAGGGAATGGGTGTGAAAGAGAAGAGAAGAACGGGCGATTGGGAATCACCCTTCCTCAATCCTTTTACGGCTTGGCTTCCGGATCTACGGCGGGGGGTAGACCGGGGAGGGGAGGGGGTGAGGGGGGACTGGCGACGACGGGCTTCACGGTCTCGCCGCGCTTGAGCTGGTCCAGCTTTTTCCCGGTGAGGCCCAGCAGGCCTCTGGCGCCGGGACTCACGTAGTTGTAGAGGACGCGGACGGTGAAGAGCTGCTCCTTGGCATCTTCATCACCGCCCCGTTTCAGCAAAAGGCGGAACTCGTTGCTCAAACCTTTCTTGGACTCGTTCCCGATGTAGCGGAACGAAAGGCGGAGATCCTGGCCCGGGGCGACCGAGTCGCCGCTATCCAGCAGCTCGAAACGGGTCTTGTCGTAGTCGATTCGGGAGATTTGGACCGTTTCAGACAGGCCGTTGCGAATCCGGAAGGCGCCCCGCCGGGACCGGTCCAGGAAGTGGATCTTGACTTGCCTGGGGACCACCTCAAGAACGCCCGGTTTGGGCCCGCGCTTCTTTGGGGCCGCGGCGCCGACGAAGGCCCGTTTGAGCTTCTCCATATCCGGGCGGCGAACCCGAATCCGCCATCCGTCCGGGCCGCGGATCCAGACCTCGCGCGAGGGCACGGGATAGTAGGCACCCGACGGCAACAGCATCTGCTCCACCTTCACCGTCACCAGCGCTTCGTCCGGGGACCGGAGTTCGATCCGATCCAGCTCCCAGGAGAGAAAGGGGTCCGTGCGGCGGTTGAGGAACGGATTCCGGCTCTCCGGCGCCACGTATCGGAGGGCTCCCACCTTGTCCCCCCGCTGAAGCAGGTCCCAGAAGGTTCGGACGGCCTTCTCCAACTGCGGATCCACGGCGGGACTTGAGAAAAGGCTCAGGCAGAGGGCCAACCAGATCATGTCTCGGGTCTCCCGGGAAGGTCCGAACCAAAAATGGCCGCTCCGAAGAGAGCGGCCAAGGAGAGAAACACCCGTATCGTACGGTCGGGAAAATAGAAAAATCGGGGGACTGCGCCGTGACCCAGGGGCAGCCCCCGATTTCAACTTTCGTGGCTTCGGTACCGGAACTCCCTGCCTGGAAACTCTCCTGCAGGGGCTCTCACCGTCACCATCCGACGACGTCGGTGTTCAGGTCCGAAGTATTCCTCTACTCGTGGTCCATGCCCATGTCCATGTCCATGTCCATGTCGTCCATGTCCATCTTCATCATCTTGATCCCTGCGCCATGATGAGAGGCGGGGGGCGTCATGTCGCCGTGCTGGCTGAAGCCCGGGCCGAAGACGGTGCGGGTTCCGGCGACGCCGTCGAAATTCGCCACGACCCAGCCGTAGCCCACGAAGTCCATGTCACCTGTGATCTCGCTCAAGAGCACGGTGTAGGTCTCCCCCCGATCGAGCATCCCGTCGGTCAAACCGGTGCCGGGCGAATCCATCGAGGTCACGTGCATCGTCATCATGCCGTCCCGGTTGTAGAGGTAGATCTCCAGGGTGCCCATCTTGTTGTAGCCCTCGTAAGCTCCACCCGCAACGTCGATTCCGTCCGGAGCCATGAGGACGTTGCTCACCGAGATGGCGGTGTCGAAGCCCAACATGGGAAGACTGACCAGGTAGCTGCCGAAGACCGCCCGTTGCTCAGACGTGTCGCTGGCCGCCATGAAGGAAACTGTGGTGCCTGCCATTGACGTTCCAACGAAGGCAACCGTCAACAGGACTGCCGAAAAAAGCATCGCTCTCGATTTGTTCATTCCCTTTACTCCTCTGCAAAATGACGTTGGAAACCAAAACCCGGACCGCAACGATATACAGCCGTCCGAACACTAAAACACGCTACTCATCAACGGAACTGACTCTCCAAGATGCCAAAGGTTTTAGAAAGTCGCATCTTTGGGAACCAAGTCACCACCAGACCACCATCTGGCTGGATTCAAGCCTAAAGTAGTCTCCCACGATAATCAAGCCGGGGAATTGCGGCGCCGGAAAGGAGGCGTAGAGGGCATAGCCTTGTTCCGTCGATTCGAAAACCGAGAAACAGACGCTGTCCTCGTACACCAATACCTCCCGGGCGGCCTCTTCGTCCGAACTCTCCATGTCCAGAGTGTGGAGAGAGTGCCGGGGAAACGTCAGCCTCCGGGGCTGCCCGTCGAAAAAGAAGGTCGAATAATATATGGACTGGGTCATGTCCCGAGCCAGGATGTAGAGGCGCTTGTCGCGAGGCCTGATGTTGGAGGTCATGACGATTCCGGGCGTGAACCTCATGGCCAGTTCCTTTTCGTGGACCCAATGCTCGCCGTCCCGCGTGTAGATGGTGAGTCCGGGTCCCACGTCGGTCACCATGACGATCTCCACCTCTCCGTCGCCGCTGAAATCGAAGAGGGCGAGATTCAGGACCTGCCGCCGCAGAAGGTGACCTTGGGCCTGAAGCTCGAATTGGCCCGTACCGTCCCCGATTTCAGTCTCCAGCAGGGCGCCCAGGGGACCGTTCATGGCCCGGACCAGGTCCAGGTGGCCGTCCTCGTTCAAGTCGACCACTACGACGCGGTCGTCCTCGTCGAACACCCGGTACCCTTCAGGATTGGGCCCGATGGTGAAGGTCCGGTCGTTTTCCAGGATGAACCGGTTCCGGGCGTCCCGGCGGCCCTTGTAGACCCGTTGGGCGCTCCCTCCCGAGCCGTAGTCGCCGACCACGAGGAAGTCGAATGGGCGGTCCGGGAGGATGACGCCGCCCCCGGGAGGACGAAACGGGGGCGGAGGGGGAGCCGGGGGCACGGGGTCGGTCCCGCCGGGTGCCGCGGGCGGCGGCGCGGGCGGAAGATTCGGCGTCTCCGGCGGAGGCGTGCCGGTGGACGGATCGCCGGTGTCGCCGGTTCCGTCGTTGGGGTCGTCTCCGGTGACGTCATTGGGGTCCGCCCGGTCGAGAAAGGCCCGCCGGAAGGGATTGCGGGCGTTCATATAGGGGCTGCCCAGGGAATGGCCGGTGCCGAACTGACTCCAGGCCGCCTGGTAGTCGCGCTCGAATTGCCGGAGCTCGTCCGCCCGGGCCATCATGTCGTCCGTGGAGCGGCCCTCGGGAGCGACCGGCTCGACCGCCGCTCCGGGACCCGCCGCATCCGCCGCCCCGCCGGTGGGGGTGGAGACAGTGGGAGAGGCGCTGCGCGAGGCGCTTCTCGACTGGCTGTTCCGGCGGCGCTGGGACGGAGTGCGCCGGCCGGACGACGAGGAGCGGGAGGTCTGAAACGTTCCCGCACCGGGGCTTGGCGATGACGAGCCGAAGGAGCGGGGAAACGGAAACGAAGCCGGCGCCGCATCCGACCGGACCCATGCGGAGGTTCCCCGAGAGGAATCCGGGTCCGGCCGATAGTGGGAATCGTCCCCTGTACTTGGGATGAACTGCCAGATCAGCGCCGAGAGCAACGACGCGGCCACCAGGGAGGCAAAGAAGCCGAAGCTTCCCAGCCTTCTGCCGTACCCGCGCCTCCCGCCAGTTCGACTCACAGCAGAATTAATCTCCGATTCGATTCGCCGGGCGGCCGACGGGCATTCGAGCCGGGTCGCGAGCCGGCCGTTGGGAACGAACCCGGAAAGACTCGCCCGCAAGCATAATGGTCAATGATATCACTTTCCTCACCCTTCCCCCTCTTGCGACTTTTTGCCGCCAGGGTCATCTCCTAAAGTGATTGGAAGAGAGGAGGGCTGGTAGCTTTGGCAATGTCGGAGAGACGGGTTGGGGCGGCCTGAATTCCGTTTTAGTCCGTACGTATGCCAGATGAAATCAGTCCGGATGAGTTGGCGGCAATCGTCAAAAGGGCCCAGCAGGGTTCCGCCGCCGACTTTCATGCGCTCTACGAGCTGTTCGTCAAGCGCATTTACAATTTTATCTTACGGCTGATCGGCTCCAAGGAAGATGCCGAAGACCTCACACAGGAAACCTTCCTCAAGGTTCACCGGGAACTCAAAAAGCTTCGGGATCCGAAGCAGTTTCGCTACTGGCTCTATCGAATCGCCCGGAACGAGGTCTACCAGAAGCTCCGCCGCACCAAGAAGGTCAGTGAAATCTCCCTGGAGGGAGAGGAGGGTCCCCTGGACTGGCTCCTGGCCGACGAGGGCATGGATCTGCATCCGGAGCGGGCATTTCTCTCTCAAGAGCTCAATGAGATCATTCTTTGCGCCTTGCGGTCGCTCACGCCCAAGTATCGTGACGTGTTCGTGCTCGCTGTTTTCCAGAAGATGAAGTACGAAGAGATTTCAAGAATCGTGGGCCGGTCGCTGCTTTCGGTGAAGACCGACATCTACCGCGCCAGGTTGGTGGTGAAGGACCACGTGAAGACCTACCTGGGGAGGCAGCGATGAATCGCTCTTGCCGAGGTTTTCTGCTTTCGATTTCGGCGCTGGCCGACGACAGCCTGGACGCGGGGTCGGCGCCGTCGGTGCGGGCCCACCTCGCCGAGTGCGCCGAGTGCGCCCGGATCTACGAGGAGCAGCGTGAGTTGTCGGACTGGCTCAGGGCCGGGTCGCCGGACGCGGAGCCGGCTCCGGAGATCTGGAGCCGGATCGAGTCGAGGTTGCCGGTTCCCCGGGGCTCCCTTTGGGAGCAGTTGGGATCGGGACTGGCGGCGATGGTCCGGTTTCCCGAGGTCCGGTACGCGGCGGCCAGCCTGGTAGTGCTGGCGATTCTATCCGGCGGGTTCATGGGACGGATCCAGGAGGCGCAGCCGGTGCCTCGAGTCTACGCCAAGGCGGAGAACCCGTTCCTGGTGGCATTGAAACGGGAGACCTTCCCTTCTTCCCTCGCCCAACGGGCGGAAAAGGGAGAGAATCCCTTTGATATGATCAGAGGAGAGAGATGAGCGCTCTGATCCGGTTTTCCGTATTTATGCTGGTTTTCGGATTGGCGCCGGTCCGGAGCGTTACCGCGGCGGCGTCGAACCCGGCGGAAAACGCCAAGCTGGCGGCGGCCGCGACTCACTACGAGATCGCCCAGCTCAAGCTCGAATCGGGCGAGTACGATGCGGTCGTGGCGGAGATCCAGAAGATCCTGGACCTGGGCTTCGGCGCCGAAAATGAAGGCGTGTTGACGCTCTCGGTGCTGAACCTGAGCGAGGAACTTCTGAACGCGGACCAGCATGGTCTGGCCCGCCAGGCGGTGGACGCCAGCTTGAAGGCCGTCGACGCGCAGGAAAACCGGTTCATGCTGCTCATGTTCAAGGCCCGCGTCTTCCGCGACGAGGGCAAGACCGACGAAGCCCTCGAAACCTACCGTTCCGCGCAGAAGCTAACCAGGCAGTTCTAGCCCCCCAACACAATTGAGGGGAGCGGGAGCGGCGGTTTTCTTACCGCCGATTGGGAGGGGCGGTTTTCCTACCGCCCGTTGGGAGCGGCGACTTTCCTGTCGCCAGGAGGGGCGGTTTTCTTACCGCCCCGTCCAACAAACAGCCTCCCTACCGCCTCTCGAAAATATCGTCAAATTCTGGAAGGGATTTTCGGCTCATTTGACCACCCGGACGATCGGGGAGTCGGCCAGGATACGGCAAAAAGACGATTGGGAATTTCTCCTTTTCGAGAGGGCGCAAGGAGAACTCGCTTGCCGGTTGCAGACCCATGCGCGTGACACGGGCGGTAGGAAAACCGCCCCTCCTGGGGGCGACGTACATCCGCAGGAACCTGAAGAAAGCGGGATTGGGAGATCGGGAATTGCTCCTTTCGAGAGGGTGCAAGGAGAACTCGCTCGCCGGTCGCCGTCTCATGCGCGTGACACGGGCGGTAGGAAAACCGCCCCTCCTGGGCGACTTACTTCCGCGGGAACCCGGAGAAAGCGGGATTGGGAGATCGGGAATTGCTCCTTTTCGAGAGGGTGCAAGGAGAACTCGCTCGCCGGTCGCCGTCTCATGCGCGTGACACGGGCGGTAGGAAAACCGCCCCTCCTTTCGTCGATTGAGCGACAGGATCGTTGGGAAATACGTGCCCTTCGATTCGAAAAATCGGCGGACGGCCAGCTCCGGCTGCTCACTCGATGGACCCGGAGTCTTCGACGTCTGGCGAAACCACCTGCCCCATTGGCAGGAGGGTAACCGCTTCGTGTTCGTGACTTGGCGGCTGCGAGACTCGCTGCCCCAAGCCAAACTGGAACAGTGGCGCGAGGAACGCAACCTCTGGTTGTTGCGCCATCCGCGTCCTTGGGATGCGCGCACTACGAATCGCTTCGCCATTCAATTCTCTCGACGAATCGAGAATTGGTTGGATCAAGGGAGCGGTTCCTGCCTCCTGAAGGATCCGGCCTTGTCCCGGATCGTGGGTGACTCACTGCGGCATTTCGATGGCCTGCGTTACGAACTGGCCTCGTTCGTCGTAATGCCCAACCATGTCCACGTGTTGTTTCGCCCGCTTGGTTCTCATCATCTCAAAAATATCGTCAAGTCCTGGAAGGGATTTTCGGCTCATGTGATCAACCGGAAGATCGGGGAGTCGGGCAGGGTATGGCAAAAGGACTATTGGGACCGATTGATCCGCCACCCTCGGCACTTTCGGAGATGCGCCGAGTACATCCGCGGGAATCCGGAGAAAGCCGGATTGAGAGGTGGGGAATTTCTCCTTTTCGAGAAGGTGCAGGAGAGGCGGTAGGAAAACCGCCTCTCCAACGGGCGACAGGAATGTCGCCGTTCCCAGTCGGCGACAGGAATGTCGCCGCTCCCGGCGGTAGGAAAACAGCCCCTCACAGTCGGCGGTAGGCAATCCGCCGGACCGGGCGACAGGCATGTCGCCGCTCCC
>JAPOYZ010000168.1 GCA_026706325.1 Candidatus Aminicenantota bacterium | reverse complement strand
CTCTTTCATCCTGCCTCGGCCCCGAATGGGTCACGGCCAGTCATGCCAAAGGACTCTTCCGATTCAACCACGGTGATGCGGCCGGAAAACGCACCCTCGGCAAGTCCCGAAAAACGCCGCCGAGTATACCAGCCGATGGTGATGGCCGCACGGCATCGAACCGGCTCCGGGACCCGGATGGCAGCGTTATCCGATCTTCCAGTACGGCGGCGCCGGACGGCGCGCGGCCGCGCAATATCTTGTGACCCGCGTCCGGTCCGGGCAGAGCCGGAGCAATTCGTCCGGCCTTCTCCCCGTAATCGGGTCTTTGAAGCAGGGCAGAATCTCGTTCAAGGGGACCAGGACGAACCTGCGGTTCCGGAATCGAGGATGGGGGATCTGCAGGTCCCGCCGCCGGACGATCTCCCGGCCGAAAAAGAGAATGTCGATGTCGATGTTGCGCGGCCCCTTGGCGATGTTGCGCGACCGGCCCAGCGAAGACTCGACCTCCATGCAGGTGGCCAGCAGAGATGCGGGGGCTTGGCGGGTCTCGACCTGACAAACCAGATTCAGAAAAAGGCCCTGGTCCACAACTCCCACGGGTTCGGTCTCGTACACCGAAGAGCAGAGAACAGGTTCCACTCCCCGTTCGTCCAAACGGTTCAAAGCACGGGCCAGATAGTCTTCCCGGCGGCCCAGATTGGACCCGAGTGAAAGCAGGATGGCAGCCTCGGTGGGAGAAATCGTCAGAAGACGCTCCGGGGCTGTTTGATGGTCCCAATGGTTCCGATTCCCTTGAGGTAAAAGGAAAACCGGATCTGGTTCTCCTGGCGCACTCCGACGTTGAACCCCACGAAGTCAAGCGAGACCCCGCAACAGTCCCAAAAATAGTTGAGGCGGGTGCGGTAGTTCAGGAATCGGGCCGAGTGGACGTCGTAGCTGATGGTGCTGGACAGGGACGCGCCTCGTCCCAGGTGTCCCAACGCGATCTGTCCCTGGACCTGGTTGGTCTGAATCGTGCCGGGCTCCAGTTCCCGGGTCACGAAGTAGGCGGTGCCCAGAAGGAATCGCTCGCTGTGGACGAAACCCATGACTGCGACGTTTCGGACGCGGTGGAAATCGGGGTCGTAATCGGTGCGGACGTCGAAATTGACACGGGGTTCCGGCGTGACGCGCGCCACAGCCGTGATGGGAGAAAAACCTCTTCGCAGACCCCCGAAGGGAAAGCCGGTGAGGGAGTGGAACGAGAGAAACTGGTTCACGGCGCCGGCTTGGAACGCACCGCCGAAGTCGGGGTCCAGAAAGTGCTTCTGGACCAGCTTGAGGGCCAGCAATTCGTGCGTCTGGGAGCCGTGGGGGGTCCGGCGTTTGACGAAGAAGCGGTTGAAGAGTCCGTATTCCACTTCGTTGGTATCGGTGATGGATTCCAGATGGTCGAAACGGAGGAGCCGGTCGAACCGATCGATGCCGGTCCGGTACTGGTATCGGAATGTGGGCTCGATCAGGTGCTTCATGCGCCTGCCCTGCGCAGGGTCGCCATAGATCCGCGAGAGGCCCCATCCCTTGAGGTCCACCGTCAATTCGGCATATCGGCGTGAGAAGCTCTCCTCGCTGAACACCTCCCGTGAGTCGCCATCGCCGGCCTCGGCCAGACTGTTCCCGTAGAAGGTCTCCCGAAAAGCCAGTCTCGGAGTCACCCGGAGGCCCTGGGCCAGTGGAAGGGATGCATAGATTTGAGGGAAAAAGTCCAGGCGCTGGGTCAAGCCCGAAGTCTCCAGCAGCGAATCGCGCCGGGTCAACCCCTCCGCCGACGTGTCCAGATCCAGGTATACGGGAATGTCCCGAAGTTTGTGCCCGCTCAATCGGAACTGGGCGCCCGGTGCGCTCTGAACGACGACGTTTCCCTCCGGAAAGAAGGTCTCTTCCCGGGAGAACGAGACGTTGAGACTCCTCGATCCCTGGTTCCTGCTCAAAAAGAGGGTAGAGCTTTCCGTGGGCCGGGTGGCGGTGAAGAAGTTGTCCGAGAACACTTGCCGAAAGGTGAAGTTGGAGACGAAGTTGAAATCGGCCACCGCCCGGTAGCCGTTTCCGAACCTGGTTTCGCCCCGGCCATTGAGGCTGGCGCCTCCCTGTTCCATGCTGTCCTTGATCAGGTACCCGTCCAACTCCAGAGAGCTGGTCTGGTTGGGCCGGGTCCGAAGGGCGAAGCCATGGCCGAAGCCACGCTTCGAGTAATAGTCCTCATGGAAGATGATGTCGGTGCTCCGGCCCAGGACCAGATAGATCGACTGGCTCAAACGCCGGCCCTTGTTGTCGGAGGCGCCGGTGCTGGGAAGCAGGAATCCGCTGGAACGTTCCTTCTTCTCCGTGGGAATCGACATGAAGGGGAAGTAGAAGACCGGGATGTTCTTGATCTTGAAGAAGGTGTGGTGAATTCGAGCCCTCTCGCCGCTCGTGATGGTCCCCTTCCTGACGGTGAAGCTCCACTTGGGGATGGCTTCCTCACAAGCGGTCAGAAAACCGTTTCGCGCTTCATAGCTGTCGGGACCGGTCTTGTGCAGGGTCTCTGCCTGGACTAGGATGTTCCTGTCGGTGGAGCCCTCCACTTGCCTCAGAATTCCCGTTTGAGTCTCCAGGTTCAGCTCCCCATCGGAACCCTTGAGCCGCAGGTCCCCCCGTTTCACCTCGAAACTCTCCAGGATCAGGAGCTGGCCGGTCCGGGAATCGTAGGTCATCCTCCCGGCTTCGATGGTGCTGTCCTGATGGGTAACGACCACCTGCCCTTCGGCAACCCAGAGATCCTTCGATTCCCGGGCGAGCCGGTCGGCCTCGATGGTGACGGGACCGTGCTCGGACACCAGTTCGACCCTTGCCCGGTCCCGGGATTGGCCCATGGCGGGAAGGGCCAGCAGCAGTAGAAACGCCACGGCAGCCACGGGTCAAAGATAGTAGCAGAATTGCTCGGGAGCCCGTTTTGTTGGCCTGCCGACTCCGTTGACTCGTGGAGTGGAGACTAAGAACTGCGGCGTCGGTGATCGTATCGATGTCATCTGCACGCTGCCCGTTGACATTCTGTACCAAAGTTGGTGCTATCAAATTTGGAACGATGAGTAAGAATCTTGGAAGCTCATTTGACAGCTGGCTGTGCGAGGAGGGCATCCGGGAGGAGGTCACAGCCGTGGCCATCAAGCGTGTACTGGTTCGCCACCTGGAGGCCGCGATGCGTGACGGCGGTTTGTCGAAAACCGAGATGGCGCGTCGGATGAAGACAAGCCGGTCACAACTTGATCGCCTGCTCAACCCCGAGAACGATTCCGTTACTCTAGCGACTCTGCAGAAAGCGGCCAGGGCTGTCCGCCGTGAAGTGCATTTGGAACTCGTCTGACGGCTCGCAGTTTGAACCGCTGGGGCAGGTGTCCTGCACCTGGGGCCGACTGACGGCAAGGTCTCTTTTGTCAACGCTTACCGGCTATCTCTGACTGGGCTGACCACTTGGCGCCAGCCTGGAACGGCCCCGAGGCGGTGTGCTAACCTTTCCCCAACATGGCAATGAAGAAGAGTCCGGGGAGTCGGGAGAAATGGCCCTCCTATAGCATGGTCGAGCCTCGGATGCGGAAGATCTACTTCAAGTTCTACCAGGAGACCTACAAGTCTTCGCCCATCGATCGCAAGCAGAAGGAGCTGATCGCCATCGCCGCGTCCCTGGGATTCAATTGCGAGGGTTGCCTCGACGGACATCTCCGGAAAGCCCTCAAGTACGGCGCCACCCGGGAGGAGATCAGCGAGGCCATTTCCATTGCCATGGGTGTCGCCGCGGCCTCCGTCGTGGACCAGACGGACCACGCCGCGGAGCGCCTGCAGTTGAAGCACTTCGATTAGTTCCTCGATCCCGAATTCCTGTGCAAGTGGACGAAGAAACTTGGGTAGGGGTGCCCCTTGTGGGCGCTCTCTTCGGAAGCGCAATTCTCCGACCGCCGAGTCGCCGCTTCGGGGCTGCCGACGGTCCCGAGATTCGGTTTGACCCGAACCATCGGCCACCGGCCAGCCAGCACCGGATTCGTAGCGCCGCGATTCCGGGTCCCTAACCGTAAGGTCGATGGTTTCAAGCGAAAGTGGATTAGCGAAGAGTCCTTGGGCGGAGCATCGCAAACGCCTGGTGGACTGGGTGCGTCTCCAGTTGATCGGCCCGGCGCGTGATGGCCTTCTGAAGGGATCGCCTCTCGAGCGGTACCCTACCGGCGTCCTACACCCCGTGGAACCAGGATTCTCGGGCCTCGATCCGGCGCGTCCGGAGGGCGACGAGGACTACGAAACGTCTCCCGGTGACGACCAGGCGAAAGAGCCAAGGCTGGCCCAGCCGGTGCGTCCTCGGCGTTACGTGCCCCCCTCCTCCGTTGGTTTTTCGTTCTTTGTCCGCTCCGGCAACGACCTGAGCCTGCGCATCACTGCTTCCGCCGCGAGTTACCAACTGGCTAGTGAAAGGAATGAAGTCGGAAGGTACACGACGCGCGAGTACAGGCGCAAGTCATGCGAATACGCCATGGAATGGCCCGGCGGCGACCCCAAGCTACCTGATTGCGTGCTCCTTGAAGTGCGTGAAAGGCCCCACCGGGAGGGCCGCATTCTCACTGTGGTTTTCGCCAACCGCCGAGAGCCGGACCGATTCAAGAAAGACCGAAACGAGAGCTGCCTGTTCGAGGCGGGTCTGGAATGTGAGGTCGTGAACGGCGAGCTGGCGGAGTACCCGCGCGTGGATCCAAGCCTACTCACGGATGAGGAGCGGGAACTCGAGCTGCAGTATCGGCACAAGCGTATCTACGCCGTGGGCCACGGTGCGGCGGTCGACTGGTCCGTTGAACCGGGGACGCCCCCCAGGATCTGGACGGATTTCATGCCGCAGGTGGACGTCCCCCTGGTGACGGTCAACGCCAGAGGTGTCGATGAGGAGGTTCTGGTCATGAAGGACTTGGCCGAAGCTCCCGAGGAAACGGTCCTCGACCGGCTCGACGCCTTCGTGGATGGCTACCGGAAATGGATCGAACGGCAGCGGAAGGACGCCAAAGGTCTGGGAACGGACATCGAGCAGGAAACGGCGGCACGCGTCTGCGGGCGGATGGACACGGCGCGGGAGCGAATGCGCCGGGGTGTGGCGTTGCTCCGAGCCGACCCCGAAGCGAGGTTTGCATTCCGCTACGCCAACCGGGCGATGTTGGCGCAGATGCGGCAGCAGGAGCGCACGCGTTCAGACGGGAAGCGGGACCAGGAGAAGGACCCGAGGGAGTTCCGATGGCGTCCCTTCCAGCTCGCCTTTCTGCTAGCCGTCATCGAGTCCACGATTCGAGAAGAGGACGACTTCCGCGGCGTCTTGGACCTGATCTGGTTTCCCACGGGTGGCGGCAAGACTGAGGCCTACCTGGGCTTGATTGCGTTTCTGATCGTGTGGCGCCGTTTGCGATACCGGACCTTCGGCGCCGGTACGGCGGTGCTGATGCGCTATACGCTCCGTCTGCTAACGAGGCAGCAGTTCGAGCGTGCGACTCGCATCATCTGTGCCCTGGAACTGTTGCGCCGGAATGATCCGGAGCGCCTTGGTGAGGAGCCGATCACCGTCGGCATGTGGGTCGGCCGTGCGGCGAGTCCGAATACCTGCATACAGGCAAAGGGCTACGTGAACGAATGGTTAGCGGGCGATGAAGACGCCGGCCACCAGCTCGTCCTGAGAGAGTGCCCGTGGTGCAAACAGGTGTTCGACGAACCGCGGTGCTATCTGGCCACGCTCCATACGTTCGCCTTTCTGTGCCAGAATGCCGATTGCGAGTTCGGTCCCGACGGGGAGTCGGTCGACGCGCTCCCTCTGCCCTGCAACGTTGTGGATGAGGCTCTGTACGAAAGCCCGCCGACACTCCTGATCGCCACCATCGACAAGTTCGCTCGCTTGGCCTGGGAAGAGCGGGCTGCCGTCTTCTTCGGCAGACCGCGGGTGAGGACCACCTCCACCTGCCGGCCGCCGGAACTGGTGATCCAGGATGAGCTGCACCTCATCGCAGGACCCCTTGGATCCGTCGCCGGACTTTACGAGACGGCGTTGGAGACGGTGCTGGCGAGGCGCGGCGTGCGTCCCAAGTACATCGCCTCGACGGCGACTATCCGTATGGCGCGGGAACAGGTAAGGAGTCTGTACGGGCGAGAACTCGCCGTGTTTCCCCCGCCGGGCCTCTCCGCCGAGGACTCCTGGTTCGCCCGCTCGGATCACTCCCGGCCGGGTCGGCTCTACGTCGGCTACCTAGCGCCGGCGCTGGATCAGCGGCACTGTATGGTGCCGCTGGCTGCCGCCCTGCTCCGGGTGCCGTTCGCGGTGTTCGCGGATCACCAGGACCGGGACGATCTGCTGGAAGCCTGGTGGACTCAGGTGATCTACCACGGCAGCCTGCGCGGCGTCGGCAATAGCCACAACGCGTACGCTACGTCGGTGCGAGACTTCGTGCGGCGGCTCGATCGGGAGCGACTTCAGGCGGAGCGGGAGGATCCGGACGCCAACCGGGAATGGAGGGTCAACCCTGCGCAGGCTAATGCCGGAAACGCGGCCGAGGCGCGACGCAACGTAGTCCAGCTCACCAGCCTCTCCTCCGCGCAACGGAACGCTCGTACCTTCGATCAGTTGCATTGCCGCCGAGGGGAGCCGGACTGTCTGGACGTAGTGCTGGCGACGAACATGATCTCGGTGGGAGTGGACGTCGACCGGTTGGCGGCAATGGTCATCAATGGTCAGCCACTCACCACCGCCGAGTACGTCCAGGCGAGTAGCCGGATCGGGCGCGCCGATGTCCCGGGTCTCGTCGTGGCCAACTACTATCGACACCAGGCGCGCAGCCTCTCCCACTACGAGAACTTCCGTCCCTACCACGAGTCCTTCTACCGCTTCGTGGAACCGACCGGCGTGACGCCGTTCACCTATCAGGTGCGTACCCGCGCGTTGCACGCTGCCCTCGTGATCGCCCTGCGCCATGGCTGCGACGCTTTGTGCGAGAACGAGGCCGCCGGCACATTCGACATGGAAGAGGACGAGGTGAGGTCCGTAGTCCAGTGTCTGAGACGCCGCTGCCGGCGGGCTGACGAGGCCCGGGGGCGCGCCACGATTCTTCACCTCGACCGGCTTGTCGACCTGTGGCATGCGGAGGCCCGGCGCTGTGAGCGGGAGAAACGGCGACTAGTCTACGAAGCGACGGACGGAAGCGCCGATGGTCTGTTGCGCCAATTCGACGACCCGCCTTCAAGGGGCCTCTGGAGGACCCTGAACTCCATGCGCAACATCGAGGAGACGGGAGTGTTGAAGCGAGATGACTGACGATGCCATGCCGGTGCGCCTTTCGCACCTGTTGCGGCACTGTTCCGTGGGTGCCGTGGTACGAGGTCCGGATTATCTGGTGACAGTCAAGGACACCTCTCTCTGGAAAGGCCACAGAGACCGTGAGATCCGCCATGTCGAGCGGGTTCGGCGCACCCTTCGCATTGACGGCAAGGTCCTGTGCACGCCGCCGAAGGCCCGGATCGAGGAAGACCAGGTGATGGGAGTGACAGTGCCTGCCATGCGTTTCCCGGGATGGACTCGATGCTCCAGGTGCGGACTGTTGCACCATCGCCCCTGGCGGCGCACCGAGACGGGTGAGACGGAGACACATGGCGAGGTGCATATCGACCCGTTGCGTTGTTCGGGTCCGGGGCGAGGGGATCGGAAGGATGACGATGCCCCCGTCTGTGGCGGGAAGCTGGAACAGGTGCCTTGGGTGCTGGCTCACGAGGAAGGCTATCTGGCCGATGTTCCCTGGCATGGGTTGGCACACCGCGAGGCCAGGCATTCGGATCAACGAGGGTGTCGTGCGGATTGGGGGAGTCCGTACCTAAAGATCCTATTTGGCGATCAGGGTTACCGGGTACTTTGTGCGCGGTGCCGAGCTTCCCAGGCGATCCGGACTCGTGTTCGATATCCCGTACATGAATGGCAACAGCCGTGGTTTCGCGACCCTCCGCCGAGTGAGCCGGAGGAACCGGCCTGGATACTCGAGATCAACGACGTTCGGGTCCACTCGGCGGAAACCCCGACGGCGTTGGTCATACCCCCGGAATCCCGCATCCGCAAGGGTACCGTGGTGGACCGCTTGTACAGCAGCACCTCGAAACAGTCGGATATCCTCCATGCACGGACCGAATTGCAGCGAAGGACCATCCTGAGACGAATTGCATTCGAATGGCGCTGTAGCGTCGATGAAATCGCGAAAGCGCTCGAGGAGATTGAGCGCGGATACCCACTGCGATGGAGATCTGCTCGGCAATGAGTACCGGGCACTGATCGGAGAGATTCCGGATCTGCAAGAGGACGAGGATTTCGTCACCGAGCATCACACGCAGGGATGGACCGATCTCGGTCGGAATCTGCAGAGCTCCCCCGCTCGGCTCGCCTCCATGGTGGATCGTCTGATCGCCGTCAATCGACTCAAGGAGATAATGGTGCTCAGGGGATTCCGGCGGCTCGGAGGTCAAGTGACTCCGCCGGACCTCACCGGGAACGCCGACTGGCTACCCGCCCTGGAACTCTACGGCGAAGGACTCTTCTTCACCTTGCGAGAGTCGTTTCTGAGGCGCTGGGAGGAGTACGGCCGGGTCAAAGAGCGTGCCCAAGCGTTCTGCAAACGGCTCCATGCGTCCGACCTCCGGCCGCCAGTGGAGGGTCAGCCGCAGATTTCTCCCCGTTTCCTGGCGCTGCATACGCTGGCCCACTTGATGATCCGAGAGCTGGCGACGAAGGCCGGATATCCGGCGGCCTC
>JAPOYZ010000127.1 GCA_026706325.1 Candidatus Aminicenantota bacterium | reverse complement strand
GCTGGAGGCCATGAGTTCGGGCCTGCCCGTGGTCGTCACCGACAAGATGGGTCCCCAAGAGCTGGTCGATCACGGGTCCAACGGATTCATCGCATCGAACGATCGGGAGTTCGAGCGCTACCTGGATCGCTTGATCAAGGACAAGGAACTGCGAAGGAGCATGGGGGCCCGGTCCCGGACGATGGCGCTGGAGCGAACTTGGGATGCGGTCTTCGGATCGCTGTTCGACAGCTATCGGGAAGTCATCCGGGAGTGCCGGGAACCAGTGGCGTAGTCCAGGGCAGATCGCTCATCCGGCTACACGTCTGAGAGGAGCTCCACCTGCCCGGTGCTGTCGCCGATGCGGTCGACCGGCACTCCCAACTGGCTCAGGACCGTCATGTAGAGGTTGGTCAGCGGAGTCCCCTCCTGGAACCGGACGTGGCGGCCTCCCTTGAGCCGTCCCGCGCCTCCTCCGGCCACCAGAATCGGCAGGTTGCGGGGCGTGTGCAGGTCGCTGTCGCTCATGCCGCTCCCGTAGAGAAGGGTCACCTGGTCCAGCAGCGAGCCGTCCCCCTCCGGGGTGGATCGCAGCTTCTGGAGGAAATAGGCGAACATCGCAAACGGATGCTGCGGGGCTTTCGGCAGGGTCACTTGGTTCAGGGTGAGCGTGCCGAGATCTGCAAGCAGCGTCCGGAAGCTCTGCGCCGGGAAACCGTCAACCGTCCGTTTGCGCGCGGCCTTGGCCTTCGTGGGCTCGGAGACCTGCGCTTTTTCCACCCGGGTTTCCGTAGCGCTCGTGTCCCGGACCGATCCTCCTCCTCGAACAGCAGCAGCGCCAGGGCTCGCCGCAGGTGCGACTTCCTTCTCCGCCTTGGTCGGCTGGTAAGAGGATTTGACGAGTTTTACTGTGAGGGGATTGGGTTTCTTCTCATCTATAACTAACTTTTGGCCGGGGATAACTGGTCGAGCTTGGCTTTAAGCTCTTCAAGAGTCACACGCCTTGCATCCTGCGTTCGATCAGGTCTACAAAAGCGGGCTTGAGTTCGATCCCCACCCAACGCCTCCCCAACTCCTTGGCAGCGAGTAACGTCGTCCCCGACCCTGCGTAAGGATCCAATACAACGCTCCCCTTGGGACTGGTAATAGAGACACATCGGCGCGCCAGAGTCATGGGCATTGCGGCGGGATGGTCATCACTCTTGCCATTGAGTCTCTTTCGTGGCTCCGTTGGGAGGTCCCACATGGTTCGCAGCCTTCGGCCATTTGGACCTTGGACAGCATGTGTTCGGTAGTAGTAATTTTGGCTCTTGGAGAGAAGAAATACCGTCTCATGCGCTTTGGTGGGACGGTCTGCAACCGACTCTGGATGAGCATTGGGCTTGTACCAAATGACTTCTGATCGAAGCCACCACCCGGCTTCTTGAAGTGCAAACGCCAGCCTCCAGGGAACACCTATAAGGTCCTTCGGCTTTAGTCCTTTTGGCGTTCGGGGCCGGACGCTCATGGCACGTGCTCGGTTTTTTCGATCCGGGGCGCGGTAGCCACGGTTCCCCGACGTGTAAGAGTCGCCCACGTTGAGCCAGACCGTTCCGTCTGATCGCAAGACACGCTTTATCTTCTCGAAGGTGTCAACGATGACCCCAACGTAGTCACCCAAAGAGTCATCACGCCCAAGCTGGTTCTTGACCCTATAGTCCCGCAAGGACCAGTAGGGTGGAGATGTGACAACCGTTTGGACCGATTCAGAGGGGAGCAGGTCAAGAGCTTGACCGGCATCTCCGCACAATAGAAGAGAATCAGAAATCGAGGGAAACTCCGACGTTTCGTAGGAGTTTACTCTGATGTGCCTCCCCTCAACTATGGGCCGTCGGGACAGGCGTTCAAGATTCCCCGGCAGGGTTTCTTGCAGCATCGCACCTGTCATCTCAGGCCACCACACCCTTGTAACGGAGACGCTTGTCTTCCATCCGGCGGACTAGGAGTCTGCGCCGTAGAAATGATCGTAGCGAGAAAGTGGAGAATCGAGGACAGATTTTCACGATTTTGAGGTGCATAGTTGTTCTATTCGCCGAGAAATCGCACGAATATGGACCGATTCGCCGCTTTCGCAGTAGATTGATTTCTGCGGCGCAGGCTCCCAGCTCGATCATCTGCGCCAGAGTATCAAGCTCCCGTAAGTTGTGGCCTCCGGCGAAATCGGCCACGTAGCGGTGAAGGTGCTCAGGGGAACTCTTGTGGAAGGTTCCGACGTTGGCGCGTTTGAGCATTGACCGGAAGCTTTCAACGCCGTTAGTGTGAACGTCTCCCCTGGCATACTCACGTCGGGAGTGATTGACCGATTCGCGGTTCGGGAGAGCGTCGTAGGCGGAAGCGTCATCGGTGTACACCTTCGCTCCCGGTTCCGTGTGCTCCATCTTGAACGGAGACAGGGTTTCACTCTTGGAGTCGGGGACGAACTTGGCTCGGACCTGATTCGTGCGCCGGTCCTCGATCCCGGTCACGGCGGTTGTGTCCACCGGACCCCGGCCTTCCAGCTTCGCCCGCACCTTACTTCACGCGGGACAGGCTTCTGTCGGCGGCAATTGACCAGCTCAGGTCACACGTCCGAGAGGAGCTCCACCTGCCCGGTGCTGTCGCCGATGCGCTCGGCCGGCACTCCCAACTGGCTCAGGACCGTCATGTAGAGGTTGGTCAGCGGAGTCCCCTCCTGGAACCGGACGTGGCGGCCTCCCTTGAGCCGTCCCGCGCCTCCTCCGGCCACCAGAATCGGCAGGTTGCGGGGCGTGTGCAGGTCGCTGTCGCTCATGCCGCTTCCGTAGAGAAGGGTCACCTGGTCCAGCAGCGAGCCGTCCCCTTCCGGGGTGGATCGCAGCTTCTGGAGGAGATAGGCGAACATCTGCATGTGGAGAATGCTGACCCGAGTCAGTTTCTCCAGCTTCTCCGGATCGTACTGGTGGTGGGACAGGGGGTGGTGCGGGTCCGGGACTCCGATCTCGGGATAGGTCCGCTGGCTCAACTCCCGGCCCATCATGAAGGTGATGACCCGGGTGAGGTCCGATTGGTAGGCCAGGACCTGGAGGTCGATCATCAGCTTGGCGTGCTCTTCGAAGGTCCCGGGGATCCCGGCGGGGCGCTCCAGCACCGCCGCCTGCCGGCCGGCTTGGGTTTCCGCGATCTGGATCCTCCGCTCCACGTCCCGAACCGCGTCCAGGTATTCGGCGAGCTTGTTGCGGTCGCCGGTGCCGATCCTGGCTTGCAGCCGGGCCGCTTTCCGGGTCACCGAGTCGAGAATGCTCCGTTTGCTCCGGATCCGGCGGAGCCGCTCGGCCGGGTCGGTGCTCTCGTGGTCGCCGAAGAGGCGTTCGAAGACCGCACGCGGGTTGTTCTCCGTGGGGAGGGGCGTGGTCGAATTGCGCCAGGAGAGGGTGTTGATGTAGGCGCAACTGTAGCCGACGTCGCAGGCCCCCGACAGGCCGGTCGCCTCCAGGGCCAGTTCCAATGAAGCCAGTTGGGTATGTTGTCCGTACTGCGCCGCCGCGATCTGGTCGAAGGAGACCCCGGCTTCGACTCCCGCCCCTTCCGTCGGCTTCACGTGCACGCCGGTCAGGAACGCTCCCCCGATCCGTCCATGTCCGCCGGCCGGCTCGCCGGGCAACGATACGGCCGGCTCGTTGCTGAGTCCGGTCAAGACCAGCAGGCGGTCGCGGAACGGAGTCAGTGGTTGCAGGATCGGCGTCAGTTCGAAATCGGCCCCTCCGGCGGCAGGAGTCCAATTCTCCATCACCGCCCCGTGAGGCACATAAACCACTCCCAGCCGGTCGGCCGGTGGGTTCGCCCCGGCGCGTCCGGGCGAAAGGGCCGGCGCCATGCTGTCCAACAGGGGCAGTCCGATGGCGGCGCCCAGGCCGCGGAGGAACGTGCGTCGGGGCAGGGGGGGCTTGCGGATGATCCTCATGGTGCGGACCTTTTCATCCGAAACGGCCGACTCTTGACGATGCCCAGGATCAGCGCCGACCAGCGGTAGTTGGCCGGCGCCGCTTCCCTCATGATCTCACGGATGGCCGGCATGTCATAGTGTTCGACGCCGCGGCCCACGGCATAGGTGAGGAGCTTGCCGGTCAGATTCTCGACGAACTCCCGGCGGCGGCTCAGAATCAGGCTCCGGAGGCCGGCCGGACCGTGGATCGTGGTCCCGTCCGGCAGGGTGGCCAGGGAATCGATGGGAACGCCGTCCTGGCTCCGGTCCCGCCAGCGGCCGATGGCATCGAAATTCTCCAGTGCGAAACCGAGGGGGTCCATCAAGCGGTGGCAACTGGAGCAGGCCGGATTTCTGGAGTGCTGCTCCATGCGTTGCCGCAGCGAGTCGGGACGCGCCGCCTCGCCATGTTCGGGCAACTCCGGCACATCGGCCGGCGGCGGAGGCACCTTGGTGCCGAGAACATTCTCCAGCAGCCACTTGCCCCTCAGCACCGGCGAGGTGCGAGTGGCGTACGAAGTGACGGTCAGGACGCTGCCCTGGCCCAACAGGCCCCGGCGCCGCTCATCGGCCAGGTCCACCCTCCGGAACCGGTTGCCATAGACGTGGGGGATTCCGTAGTGCCGGGCCAGGCGTTCGTTGACGAAGGTGTAGCCGGCGTCCAGCAACTCGGTCACGCTCCGGTCCCGGACCATCTGGCTCTGCAGAAACAGCTCCGTCTCCCGCCGGAGCGCCTCGCGCAGATTGTCGTCCCATTCCGGGTACCGGTTCTCGTCCGGGGTGACGGCCCGAAGATTTCGGAGGTGCAGCCACTGGGTTGCGAAGTTCGTCACCAGAGTCCCGGAGCGGGGATCGGCGAGCATCCTTCGCACCTGCTCGTCCAGGACTGCGGAATCGCTCAGCTTTCCGGCGATCGCGGCCGCGAGCAGTTCCTCGTCGGGAGCGCTGCTCCAGAGGAAGAAAGACAAGCGGGAAGCCAGATCCAGGTCGCCGAGGTTGAAGGCGGTTGACGGAGCCGCCGACGGCGGATCCCGCTCCACCCGGAACAGGAACTCCGGATCGACCAGGATCCGTTCCAGCGCCGACTGAATGCCGCCGTCGAAGTCCCCTCGGCTTCGGCCCTGCCGGTAGAACTCGAGCAAGGGATCGACGTCGCCGTTCGTCGCCGGGCGGCGGAAGGCGCGCCGGGCCAGGTTGGCCAGGATTCGCCGGGCGCAGTCCAGCTCGTCGGATTCTCCCTCCGAGAGGGGACGGCAGATGAAGATTCGCCTGCGGCTCGCAGTATCGCCGGGGCCCTCGACCCGGAAGGGGCCGTCGACCCGGATGCTGCGCACTCCCCAATCGGAATGGCCGCCTCGCAGACTGCCCACGGGGAGCCGCGCCGGGCCCAGGCCCTCAGGCGCCGGCGCTCTCCGGAGGAAGGAAACGCCCACGGTCCGGGTCCCCGCCCCGGCCGGAAACCGGACCGTCAGATCCGGGGCCGCCGGCCGACCGTATGCGGAACGGCCGTCCTGGCCGTCCAGGCGAATGAGGCGGAGCCGCTTCCCGTCCAATCGGACGTCCAGTTGCCGGGGCCGGCTGGTCCGGCGCCGTTGAAGCGAGATCGTCATCACGTACTCGCCGTCGAGCGGGAAATGGTGGCGAATCGCCAGTCCTCCGCCGGAGCCGAACGGAAGCTCCTCGCTCATGCGGCCCGACTGCACCGCCAGGGGAGAAGTCGTGTAGGTGGCGGCTGCCGGTTGCATCGCGGGGTCGCCGACGGCCAGCCGGCTGATCTTCCGGGCCGCCGACAGGTATCGTTCCAAGAGCAACGGAGAGAAGGAGAGGGAATCGGCGACATTGTCGAATCCGAACGCCGGATCGTCGGGCGGCAACAGCGACGCGCCGTCGATCTCCAGCGCCAGAAGGTCCCGAACGGCGTTGGCGTATTGGGTCCGGTTCAGACGGTAGGCCGCCGGCCGGCCCGGGTCGGGATGAGCCTCCGCCGCCTTGTCGAGCGCGGACTCAAGCCAAGCGCTGAACGCCGAGCGGTCCTCAGCCGGCGGACGCGGCATCCCCGGCGGCGGCATCACCCCGGATCTGAGCTGGCGAACCACCTTCTCCCAGACCGGGGCGTCGTCACCGACCCGGGCCAGGTCCAGATCATCGAGCTCGACTCCCGCAGTCTTGAGTTGCCGGTTGTGACAGCCGGCGCAGTAGCGGTCCAGGAGCGTCCGGTATGGGTTCAGCGGCGGCGGGGCCGGAGCGGAAATTTGCGTTTCGAGTCCGGCGCCGGGACTCCCGAAGACAACTTGGCCTGCCGCGTGGAGTTGTGGCGCCCCGGCCAGGCAGAGTCCCAGACAGGCGGCGATCATCCTGGAATTCATAAATTCGCGACCGGCTCTTTTCGAAGTATTATGGCGACGGCCCGCGATGGCTCGCAAGCGCATCGCAAGGGTCCGGCTGAGATGAAATTCAAACCCATCGGAAACCGTGGCTCCCGCCTCCCCGGGCCGCTTGTCGGGCCGGCGTTCCGTTCCCTCGTTCTTATGGTCGCGGCGTGCCTGGTGTTGTTGCTTCAAATGCCGCCGGCCGCCGCCGGCCGGATTTCCCCGAATCGCCTGGTGGAGGCCGCCAAGTCGGGGAACGCCGAGGCTTTGCGGTCCCTGCTGGCCGCGCATGCAGACGTGAACCAGCGTCAGGCCGACGGCGCCACGGCGCTGCACTGGGTGGCCCACCGGAACGACCTGGACACCGCGGTCCTGCTGCTCGGCGCCGGAGCCGACGTGAAGGCTGCCAACGATCTTGGAGTCCAACCCCTCTGGCTGGCCTGCATCAACGGGAGCGCCCCCATGGTCAGGATCCTGCTTGGAGCCGGAGCCGATGCCGACGCCGCTCCCGGCAGCGGCGAGACACCTCTCATGCATGCGGCCCGAAGCGGTTCGGTGGACGCGGTCAAGCTTCTGCTGCAGCATGGCGCGCAGGTAAACGCCAAGACTCCCGTGGAAGAGCAGACGGCGCTGATGTGGGCGCTGGCGGAGAAACATGCGGAAGTCTCCCGCACCCTGATCGAGCATGGCGCAGAGGTTTCCGCACGTTCCAGGTTCGGCTTCACGCCCCTGCTGTTTGCCGCTCGCGCCGGAGATCTCGACGGGGCCCGAGCCTTGTTGGCGGCGGGAGTGGACCCGGACGAGACGGCTTCCAGCGGTGAAAGCGCGCTCGTGGTGGCGGCCGTCCGCGGCCACGTGCCTTTTGCCCTCTGGCTCCTTGAACATGGAGCGGACCCGAACGCCGACGGCTCGGGATACACGGCACTGCATTGGGCCGCCGGCACCTGGGAGACGGAGATGACCGGTCCCCAGGGGATCGTGGCGCGTCCCGAACACGAGTGGGGCGCCATGCGAGGCCTGCAGGAGGGCAAGCTGGAACTGATTCAGGCGCTGTTGGCGCGGGGAGCCGACCCCGACGCACGGCTCCTGAAGCATCCCCCGCGGTTCGGCTACACCGCCGACCGGCAGCGTCCGGCGGGGGCGACCCCCGTCCTGCTGGCGGCCATGGCGGGAGACGCCGGTGTCATGGAGGTTCTGGCGAAGGCGGGCGCTTCGCCGCGTCTGGCGACTGACGACGGGACGACGCTCCTGATGGCGGCGGCCGGCGTGGGTCGAAACCTGACCGAGAGCCCGGTGACGGAAGAACAGTCGCTGCGCGCGGTCCGGCTCGCCCTGGAGTTCGGAGCGGAAGTGAATGCCTCCAACCAGGCCGGGGACACGGCTCTCCACGGCGCCGCCCGCATCAAGTCCCCGGCTCTGGTGCAACTGCTGGTTGACCGCGGCGCCGAGGTAAACGTGAGCAACCGGGAGGGACGCACGCCGCTGTTCGTGGCCCGGCACTACTTTCATCCCGGTTCTCCGCCGCTTCCGGTGGAAAGCGAGACCGCGGATCTGCTGCGCCGGCTGGGCGCCCGGGAGACTCTCTCAGAGGGAGTTCGGGACTGAACCTGTCCCACCGGGACCCACCTTCATCCATGCCCCCGGTCGATCAACGAGTCCATGTCTTGAAAGGCCATGTTCAGGTCGCTCTCGAAGAACTTCCGGCGACGAATCCTCCGAACCCCTGATTGTCTCTCCTGTGCCCCGTGATGAGGATCCCGGCGTCCCTTCCTCAGGACTGCGTCCTCAATAAAGCCGGCGCTGTCCGTCTCTGCGCTCGGCCCGTTCCCGGTAGTGGGCGGCCACCAGTTGGCGGCGGCAACGCTCGCAAGTCGGCTCGATGATCCGGGTGTCGCGTCCGCAGCGGACGCAGGACCGGAAATCCATCCAGCGCAGGAGGGTCTCGGTGACCTTCCCGCAACTCCCGCAGTGCTGGAGCCCGCGCACGGCCCGCAACGCCCGGCATTCGGCACAGGTTCGCTCGAAGCTCAGAGTGTCTTTCTCCTGGCCGGGATGGTTACGCACCGTCGCCACAGCGGGGACAGGTGCGCCGATTGCCTTGATCCCTGTCAATGACCATTGAACTCAAACGCAGGGAGAAGTGCGAAAGGGGGGACTCGAACCCCCACGGGGAGTAACCCCACCAGATCCTAAATCTGGCGCGTCTGCCAATTCCGCCACTTTCGCTTTGTCGGAACATTCTAACGCAAGCGCACGACCCGCAGAGGGTGTGCCTGCTGCCGGCGGAACACCGTGTGATATTCTCCAATTCTCGGTCGTGGCGGGGCATGGCGCAGTCTGGTAGCGCGCCTGCTTTGGGAGCAGGAAGTCGGGGGTTCAAATCCCTCTGCCCCGACCATTTTCCCGGGGTCGGTCCCATTTTCCGGAGTTGCCCGACCAGTTGCCGGACTCTGGCCGAGCCTGTTTCAGGTGGCACCGTCGTAGAGAGAATCCCGTGAGA
>JAPOYZ010000072.1 GCA_026706325.1 Candidatus Aminicenantota bacterium | reverse complement strand
ATCGGTTTAGGGGGGCGAGTTTGAGTCGCCCGTTACGGGTTCGTTGGGTTGTTACTCTGGAGTTCGGCGACAAGAATGTCGCCGCTCCGTTCGGCGGCTAGAAAGCCGCCGCTCCAATGGGCGACAGGAATGTCGCCCCTCCTGTTCGGCCAGTGCTTGCTGACGACGAATCGTCTTCTCCCACGGCGATCCTTCACTTTATGGATGCCCATGCATCGTCTCATTTCTGGATCCGGGTTCTTCGCCGTGGGGCGAATCGTACCACGGCTCCAGAGAGAACCGGCAAGTCTCTATTCTATCCCGCGGAAAGTCCGTTGGTTTCAGTAAACGGACAGATGCGGACGCCGGTCTCGGACCTTCACCACCAGGGCAGGCGAGACGCACGCAACCAGGAGTCCGCCCAAGCGGGCGCGCCCCACGAGGGGAGCGGGACCGTGTATCCTTCTTGAAAAGAAAAATCCTTTGCAAAATCAGATGGGGGGCCCACGGTCCGGGCGACGGTGGCGCCTCCGGCATCCTCCAGATCCGGTTCCGGGACCCCGGCGGCTGGCTCTTACCTTGAGGAGTCGTCTTATTAGTCTGCCAGGAAGGAGATGCCATGAGAATGAGAAACGGCGGCTGCGGCCTCCGCGGAGTTACGGTGGCGGGTCTGGTGGCGCTGCTGTTGGCTTCGGCGACGGCTGTGAACGGACAAGGCCTGTCCGCTTCGGATTACGAGCGCTTCCAATTTTACAACGCCTGTCGCCCCATGGGACTGAGAAGTCACGGCGGCGGGTCGTTCAATGCCGGCGCGGACGCCGGCACGTTGAAATATGAGGACGGACGGCCAGGAAGGAATCTGGGTCCTATTGTGGACGTCGCCGAAAGCCGCTTGCGGGCAGAGCGCCTCTACTCATTTTTTGAAAGCGAGTCGAACGGGGCGGCCCTGGTGGTTTCCGTCGATGTCAGGGCCGTTTCCCGCGAACTTGTGGCGTATGCCGTCGGTCTCGAATACCACAAGCTCGTCACCGATCCCGCCAGCGGATTGGAGAAACTGACGCCCACGTGGGTCACCAGCTCGATCGTGTGCTGTGACCCCCTCGATCCCGAAAGCCTCAGCGAACATCTCCCCGGCCACCTCGATTACTTCCTGGAGAAGTACCGGCAAGTAAACGAGGAGGATTGCCGCCCGCCCTCGTTGACGGCCGCTGGACGGCTTTCCTGTCCCGGCCAGTGGAGCGGCACGGAGTGCTGGATGGAGTTGTCCAACGCGCCCGGATGCTACGTCTGGAATGATGCTCTCCTGCCGAATCAGACCGTGACCTGGACGGGCGAGTGTGCCGGGGAACTCGCACAAGGGAAGGGAACCCTCAAATGGGTCTGGGACAGAGGCCGGGGCGAGGAGACCGCGGAGGAGACCGGGCATCTGCGGGCCGGCAAGAAGTGGCAGGGCAAGTGGATCAGGCGCTATGGGACCGGAACCGTCCAGGAAGGGGAGGTTGTAAAGGGAAAGCGGCACGGGCGGTGGGTCACTCGACGTGCGGATGGAGCTGTCCGCGAAGGCTCGTATGTGGACGGCAAGCGGCACGGCCAGTGGGTCACCCGGCACAAATCCGGCAAGCAAGAAGTAGTCACCTACAAACACGGCTGGCAAGGCGAATGGACCAAGACCCCTGATGAGGACGCCAAGGAGGTCGAAGTCGATGAGAACACGCCGGGGGACGTGGAAGAGGATAGGTGAGGGAGAAATGATGAAATCCTTGTACCGAGCGTCCGCTTGGGGCAGGTTCTGCTGGCCTCCCTCTTCGTAATGGGCGTCTTGAGGACATCTCGCCGACCACGCTTACCCCCGATCCACTCTGAAGTTTTTGTGCGGACCACAGAGGGAGGGGGCCTGGGACCATGTTTGCTACAATTCGGTTAAATCACTCCGGTAAACCGATCCAATGAGGGAGCGAAGTTCGATCCGTGAAAAAGTCCTCCATCGAGATCTATGGGCTGGCCGTCTGCTTCGTTTCCCTGCTTTGCTTCATCATCGCCCTGGGAGTCGGTCTCTATGACCTGCTTCAGCTCGCCTACCCCGAGTTCACCCTGAATGCTTACGAGTACGAACGGCACCGGTCCAATGACTCATTCCGCAATTCGCCTCGATCTGTGTCCTACGTTCAATGGTCGACTCCACCTGTCCGTGGGACAGGCCCGGACGGTGGAAAAGCTTATAGGGTCACTCACAGAGGAGTTGCAACGGCGCCGCAGGGAGGGCCGGAAATTACCGAGGACGAGACCACTCGAAGGCGGAAGGAGAGCTACCGTAGCGTGCTCCGAGTCGAACGCAGACATGCCCGCCAAAGTCTGGCGCTGGTGGGCATCGTGATGTTGATCGACGTTCTGGTCTTCCTTCCGCACTGGATCTTGGCGCGGCGACTTAGGGTATCGAGGCATGACGGCAGACGTGTCCCGTAGCTTGATATTTCTGCTGTTGATCGGGGCGACGAGTGTCTCGGTTCACACTCAGGACCCCTGGAGCGTCGCGGACGAGGAGATCGTGCGCCTGGCCCCTGCAGTATTTGAGAAGGTCCCGCCGGCCATCCGAAAGGCACTTTCCGACCAAGGCTGCTCGATTCCTCAGACCTGGAGCAACGCAGGTCCGGGCTCGATCCCTCCGCCCTACGACCGGCCTCACAACGTCGTCTCAGGCGAGTTCATGGAAGCCGGACGAACGCAGTGGGCTGCGCTCTGCTCTCGAAATCGGTCATCAGCAATTGTTGTGATCGATGAGAACGGCCGAGTTCGCGCCGAATCCGCATCGGCCCCGGACAGGCATTATTTGCAAGGTATCGGAGGCGGACGGATCGGCTATTCGCGTGGGCTGAGCCCAGTCGGGGCCGATTACATCTTGTCCCACTACCAAGCCTACGGAGGCCCGAAGCCGCCACCGCTCGATCATCAAGGCATCAATGATGCCTTTCTTGAGAAGGCCTCCACGGTTCACTACTTCCACGAAGGCAAGTGGCTGCGGTTGACTGGTGCGGACTGAGCCGGCGAGACATCGCCTTTGCCGCCGCGTTGATCTGGCCGGGCGCTCCATTCGAGATCACGACACGCCAGGACGACTCTTGGACATCGCCTTTCCCATTCGGCGGCAGGGATACCGCCGCTCCAGGCGGCTGGAAAGCCGTCGTCCCCAACGGGCGACTAGAAAGTCGCTCCTGGCGCTTTCGCGGCGAGTTTGGACTCGGTGCCGAGGTGGCGGATCCAATCGGCCACCAGCTCCGCGCCGCGCTGGTCGATTCGGTTGGTGCTGGTCGGGGGCATTTGGTTGAGGCCTCTTACCATCAGCCGCCGGTAGAGGACCGACCGCTCGGGATCGCCCGGGGCTACGAGCCGGGCGTTGGCCACTCCCATGGTGTCGTGAATCGGCGACTCGTCGATCAGGCGGACCTTGTCCGGTTCCGCCGTGTAGACCAGGTTGAATCGGGAGTTTCCTCCGCCGCTCGGGGCATGGCACATGGCGCAGTTCACTTGGAGATAGGCACGGGTGCGCGATTCCACGTCGGCATCCGTCCCGAAGGGATCGGGCAGAGCTGGATATTCTGCCGGAGTTTTTTCGAGTGGTTTCTGGAAGATTCCGATGTGGTTCAGCGTTCGCAACTGATTGTCCTTGGTCCCGCCGTAGTCCTGGTCGCGGTTCATCTGCCGCGTGTTCATTCCCAGCACGAAGCCGGCAGCGCGGGAGTGGCAGTACATGCACTCCTCACGGCTGGGGTAGCGCCAGACTTGGCTTCGCTGTCCGCCGGGCAGCCGCTGGTCCTGAATCTGATAGGTCTGGTCGCGGCCTTCTCCTTCCACCAACACTGCATCGGTCTGCTCGTCGTTCCAGGCGTAGGTGTATCCCACCCACCGGTCGTCCTCATTCACCAGGAGCCGGGTTTCGATGTACCGGCGCGTCTCCGGATTGCCTTCCTCGGTTTCCAGGGTGAACGACTTCACCATCACCGCGCCTTCTTCGAATTCCCAGGTGCCTTGTTTGTTGAACTTGATCCGCGTCTCGCCCGGAAGAGCGAGAAACCGCTCCTTGGCGGCGCCGTCGGACCAGAAGGGGACGTTCACCGTATACGGGATGACGCCGGGAGACGGCCGATGGTCCTTCACCGATGCGAACAATCCGGTCTCGCTCAGTTTTCGGGGAAAGGGTGGTCTCGCTTCCGGCTCCGGTCGGCGGGCCAGTTCGAAGACCTCTCCGGTGTCGTAATCCAGGGCATAGAAGGAACCGTCTCGCCCTACCCCGAGACTGACGATGTTGACGGACGAGTCGGCGAGTTCCTGGTGCCAGACCACTTCCTTCCGGTCGTGGTCGTACCGCAACCCCCACATCTTCCCGTACGAGTAATCCCCGTAGAGGTAGGCGCCTTTCAGCTCCGGAAACTTGTCTCCCTGGTAAACGTAGCCGCCGGTGATGGACCGGGCCTCACGATGGTGATGCTCCATCACGGGCGAGACGATGGGAGTGGGACCCGGCTTCGTTTTGGGATGAAAGGGGTGTGAGCCCTCCATCACGGGCCAGCCGTGATTGCTGCCCCGGCTGACCAGCTCGATGAGTTCCCAGAGATCCTGACCCACGTCCCCGACCCAGGGCTGTCCGGTGACCGGATCGAAGCTGAAGCGCCATGGATTGCGAAAGCCGTAGGCCCAGATTTCCTCCCGGGCGCCGGGCACGCCGACGAAAGGGTTGTCCGGGGGGATGGAATAGGCCCGGCCCGGGTCCGGCCGCTCCACGTCGAGCCGCATCATGACCGCCAGCAGGTCGTCGATGTCCTGGCCGGTGTGCTCCCGGTCGGAGGTACTGGTGCCGTCCCCGGTGGCGATGTAGAGGTAGCCGTCCGGGCCGATAATGGCTTCTCCGCCGTTGTGGCCTCCCGCGGGCCACTGGATGATGATCTGTTCCGACTCGGGACGCAGGCGTGGCGGGTCGCTGCGCGGTTCCAGCTCGAATCGGGAGACCCGGCTGAGCTGCTTGATCGGGTTGCCCGCTTCGTCCTTTTGGTTTTCCAGCTTGGGGTCGGTGGGGCTGAAGACGAAGACCTGACCGTTCTCGCGGTAGCTCGGATGGAAGGAAAAGGCGGAGACGCGGCGGTTCCAGTCAAGGAAGAGGTCTTTTTCGGCATCGGCGTCGTTCGGCAGGAAGCTGTAGATCCGGCCTCCGTACTCGGCGATTAGCAGGCGCTCCGAATTGGGGTCCTGGGCGATGAAGATGGGATTTTCGAAGGTGTGCTGGGGGAAGACACGCCGGAGGCGATATCGGGGTGGCGGTTCGGGAGATCCTATGACGCGCGAGGTGGTCCAGAGGGTCCTGTCGGTCAGGCCGTAGGGGAGAGTTCCCTGCTCCGTGACGTCTCGGACGCAGCCTGTCAGTGCCAGGACGGCGGTCAGGATGAAGAGGCGGTTCCTATTGGAAGGTCTGAAGATCAATTGGTTTACCTACGGTTTTCCTGACAATCCATTTGAACAGGTCGACGGAGTCCCAACTGCGGCGGAAGCGTAAGGGGGGACTCCGTCCCCCTAACCCCCCTGTTCGGCGACAGGAAAGTCGCCGCTCCTGGCGACAGGAAAGTCGCCGGGCCTATTCGGCGGTAAGAAAACCGCCGCTCCATGTCGTCGCTCCTTTCTCTTTCCTCGCTCTACGCCAGGAGCGGTTTCAGCACTTTGCCGTGAACGTCGGTCAGGCGATGGTCCCGGCCCTGGAACTTGTGCGTCAGCCGCAGGTGGTCGATGCCCAGGAGATGCAGGATGGTGGCGTTCAGGTCGTGAACGTGAACCGGATCCTTGGCGATGTTGTAGCTGAAGTCGTCTGTCTCCCCGTAGCTCAGACCGCCGGAGACCCCGCCGCCGGCCAGCCACATGGTGAAGCAGCGGGGGTGGTGGTCCCGTCCGTAGTTCTCCTTGGTCAAGTCTCCCTGGCAGTAGATGGTCCGTCCGAATTCGCCGCCCCAGACGATGAGGGTATCCTCCAGCATCCCTCGTTGCTCCAGATCCAGGATCAGGGCGGCCGTGGCCCGGTCCGTGCTCTTGCACTGGCCGGCCAGGTCCTTGGGCAGATCCTGGTGCTGATCCCAGCCCCGGTGGAACAATTGAACGAAGCGCACTCCTCTCTCCACCAACCGCCGGGCCATCAGGCAATGGGAGGCGTAGGTGCCCCGTTCGCGGGCGTCTTCACCGTAGAGCGTAAAGATGTGTTCCGGTTCGTCGGACAGGTCCGCCAGCTCGGGAACAGAGGTCTGCATCCGGAACGCCAGCTCGTACTGGGCGATTCGGGTGGTGATCTCAGGGTCTCCGAACTCGGCCTGCTTCAACTCGTTCAACCGGGCGACGTCGTCCAGAATGCGCCGCCGCGTGGCGCTGTCCATTCCCGGCGGGTTGGAGAGGTGGAGGACCGGATCGCCGACGCCTCGGAACCTCACCCCCTGGTGCCGGGTGGGCAGGAAACCGCTGCCCCACAGGCGCTTGTACAGCGGTTGCGACCCCGACTTGGAGTTGGAGGTCATGACCACGAAGGTGGGCAGGTCCCGGTTCCCGCTTCCCAAGCCGTAGGAGAGCCACGCCCCCAGACTGGGCCGTCCCGACCTCTCGAACCCGGTCTGCATCAGCGTGATGGCGGGGTCGTGGTTGATGGCCTCGGTGTGCATCGACTTGATCAGGCAGAGCCGATCGACCACGCCCGCCGTGTGCGGCAGCAACTCGCTGACCCAGGCGCCGCACTCTCCGTGCCGGCGGAATTCGAAGATGGACGGCACCACCGGGAATCGATCCTGGCCCGAGGTCATGGTGGTCAGGCGCTGGCCCTGCCGCACCGAGTCGGGGAAATCGACGTCGAACATTTCCCGCAGGCCCGGCTTGTAGTCGAAGAGGTCCATCTGGGCCGGTCCTCCCGCCTGGCACAGATAGATCACCCGCTTGGCCCTGGGCTCGAAATGCGGGAGTCCGGTCCCACCGGCTGCTGCTCCGGGACTCGCCAGCGGGGCGGCGGAGAGGTCGTCCGCCAGCAGTGAACTCAGCGCCGCCGCGCCGATTCCCATTCCCGACCGGCCGAAGAAGTGGCGCCGGGTCAACAGCTCTCGAGCTTTGGCGATTGGATGCGTGGGAGAAGTCATCGGTTTCTTCACTCCCGGTGGATGGTCTCGTCCAGATTCAACAGGCCGTTCGCCAAGGCGGTGTGGGCGGCCAGTTCCACGGCGTCCATCTCAGGACCCAATGCGGACTCGCCAATCTTGACCAACTTCGCGGCAGCCGCGGGATCGTTCTCGTAGGCCGACCGATGGCGCTGGAGACCGCGCCTCAGCACCTCGATTTCCGCGGGCTCGGGCCGGCGTGAAGTGACCAGCCGGAAACCGAATTCCACGCGGTCCTCGTCGGTGGGACCGCCCTCCCGGATCAGCCGCTGGGCAAGAGCACGGGCCGCCTCGACGTAGGTCACGTCGTTCATGAGTGTCAACGCCTGGAGCGGCGTGTTGGTTCGCTCGCGCCGTGAGGTGCAGACCTCCCGGCTCGGAGCGTCGAAGACCTCCATCCCGGGAGGATGAATGGTGCGCCGCCAGAAAGAGTAGAGGCTGCGGCGGTAGAGATGGGCGCCGGTCCCCTGCTCGTAGCCTTTCTTGTAGGCGCCGGTGGAGCCGCCCGCGATCTCGTCCCAGATTCCGGCCGGCTGATATGGTTTGACCGACGGTCCCCCGACCGACCCGACCAGAAGACCGCTCACCGCCAAGGCCTGATCCCGAATCATCTCGGCAGGCAGGCGCAATCTTGGACCCCGTGCCAGGAGACGGTTGGCCGGATCCCTCTCCAGCAGGGCCGGCGTCAGCTTCGACGACTCCAGGTAGGTGGCGCTGGTGACGATCATTCGCTGGAAAGCCTTGACGTCCCATTTCAGCCGGATCAGCTCGCTGGCCAGCCAATCGAGCAGAAGGGGATGGGTCGGCGGCTCTCCCTGCACTCCGAAGTCCTCGGGCGTCGGCACCAGTCCCGACCCGAAGTGAGTTTGCCACAAACGGTTCGCCGCCACGCGCGCGGTGAGGGGATGGGACGGATCTACCAGCCACCGGGCCAGCCGCAGACGATTGGCTGACCCGCCCGGCGGCAGAGGGGGCAGGACCTCGGGGACGCCCGGAGCCACCTTGGCGCCCGGTTGATCGTATTGTCCGCGTCCCAGGACGAAGGTCTCCCGGGCCTCGTCCTCCCGCATGATCATGGTGGCGGGAACCTGTTCCCACAGCCGCCGATGCCGGGTCTCGAGCTCGGTGTACTCAGGCGTATCCCGATCCAGGACCTGAAGCTCTCGATGGATCCGGTCCAATTGGCGCTGAACGACTCGCGGCGGCACCTTGATGGTGGGCGCGGCGCTACGCCGATAGGTGCCCGGTTCGGAAATTTTGTTGAAGAAGGCGAACAGGCGGTAGAACTCGGTCTGGGAGATGGGATCGTACTTGTGATCGTGACAACGCGCACAGCCGACCGTGAGTCCCATCCAGGCGGTCGAGACGGTGTTGACGCGGTCGACGGCGTACTCGACGCGAAACTCGTCGGCGATGGACCCGCCTTCGCCGTTGACCCGGTTGTTGCGCAGAAAACCGGTGGCCAGTTTTTGTTCCGGGTTCGGGTCAGGCAGCAGGTCTCCGGCCAACTGCTGGATCGTGAACTGGTCGAACGAGAGATTCTGATTCAGCGAGTCGACGACCCAGTCGCGCCATCTCCACATGATTCGAGGCTCGTCGTCCTGATAGCCGTCGGTATCGGCGTAGCGGGCCAGATCGAGCCAGACCGCCGCCATGCGTTCCCCGTAGCGGGGCGAGGCCAGAAGC
>JAPOYZ010000146.1 GCA_026706325.1 Candidatus Aminicenantota bacterium | reverse complement strand
CATTCCGTCGACGCTGTCGACGGAATGACCGCGGATTGGGTCTCCCTGCCCCGGGAGGTTCTCGCCCGGATCTCCGTCCGCATCGTCAACGAAGTCAGGGGTGTCAACCGGGTGGTCTACGACGTGACCTCGAAACCGCCGGGCACCATCGAATGGGAATGATCGGACCCGCCTTTGCAAACCCGACGGGACCTCTACCCTTCCGTCCAACGGTCCCGCTACCGCACAGGAATTAAACGAAATGGGCCAAGCCGAATTTGTCCATCTTCACGTTCACAGCCACTTCAGCCTGCTTGACGGCGCCAACAAGATCGACGCCCTCTTCCGGAGAGCGTCCGAGTTGAAGATGCCGGCCATCGCCTTGACGGATCACGGCAATCTGTTCGGAGCCATCCAATTCCACGACGCGGGAGTCGATGCCGGGGTCAAACCCATTATCGGCTGCGAGGTGTATGTGGCCCGCGAAGGACGAACGGTCAAATCGGGCCGGTCGGATGGGAGCAACCACCTGGTTCTCCTGGCTCGAAATCAAAAGGGCTATCGGAACCTGGTCAAACTCGTCTCGCTGGGTTATCTGGAGGGATTCTACTATCGGCCGCGCATCGACCGTGAATTGCTGGAGCAGCACAGCGAAGGATTGATTGGGCTGTCGGCCTGTCTCAAGGGGAGCGTGGCCTGGAATCTGCACCAGGACCGCTACCAGGAGGCGCGCAAAGAGGCGGGCGAGCTCTCCGAGGTCTTCGGCAAGGACCATTTTTACCTGGAATTGCAGGACCACGGCATCGAGGCGCAGAAGTCGGTAAATTCCGGAATCCTGAGTTTGGCCAAGGAGCTGGATCTCCCGCTGGTGGCGACCAACGATTGCCACTACCTCTCTCAGGAGGACTCTTTTCCCCATGATGTTCTGCTTTGCATCCAGACCGGAAAGACGGTCCAGGACACCAACCGGCTGAGCTACCGGACCGATCAATTTTTCTTGAAGACCCCGGAGCAGATGGCCCAACTCTTCGGCCACGTCCCCGGCGCGCTTTCCAATACCCTCGCCGTCGCCGAGCAGTGTGAATTCCGTTTGCAGGATGGTGGATCGGTGTTTCCGGAGTTCGAAGTTCCCGCGGGAAATACGTTGGATTCCTACTTCGAGTCCGTGGTCCGGGAGGGATTCTCCCGGCGATTGGAGACCTTGAAAAAGCAGCCGGGCCCGGACGGGCCGGCCCATCCGGTCGAGGAGTATTCCCAGCGTCTGGATCAGGAAATCGCCATGATCCAGAAAATGAATTTTTCCGGATATTTCCTGATCGTCTGGGATTTCATGAGATACGCGCGGGAACAGGGGATCGCCGTGGGTCCCGGCCGGGGGTCCGCTGCCGGCAGTCTCGTCTCCTATGCCATGCAGATCACCGATGTGGACCCGCTCCAGTACGGTCTGCTCTTTGAACGTTTCCTGAATCCGGAACGTGTCACTCCACCCGACATCGATATCGACTTCTGCATGCATCGCCGGAACCAGGTCATCGACTACGTGACCGGGAAGTATGGCCGCGACAACGTCAGTCAGATCATCACCTTCGGAACCATGGCTGCCCGGGGAGCGATTCGGGACGTCGGGCGCGGCCTGAACATTCCCTACGGAGAGGTTGACCGCATCGCCCGCCTGGTCCCCTCGGGTCCTGATGTCACCTTGAAAAAGGCTCTGAAGACGGTCAAGGAGCTCCGGGACCTCACAGCCGGCGATGAGCGATACCAGCAGCTCATGACCGTGGCACAGCGCCTGGAGGGACTGGCCCGCCATGCCTCCACTCACGCCGCGGGCATCGTCATTGCCCCGAGACCGCTGATTGATCTCATCCCCCTGTACAAGTCCAGCAAGGATGAAATCACGACCCAATACACCATGAACGACCTTGAGCGGCTGGGGCTGCTCAAGATGGATTTCCTGGCGCTGACCACGCTGACGCTCATCGAACAGACCCTGGAGCAGATTCGAGAGCAGTCGAACCCGGAGATCGATCTGGATCAAATCGATCTCCAGGATGAAGAAACTTTCCGGCTATTCAGCGAAGGCCGAACCACCGGCATCTTCCAGTTTGAGTCGCGGGGGATGAGGGAAATCCTGAAACGGCTCCAGCCCAGCCGTTTCGAGGACCTCATCGCCATGAACGCCCTCTATCGCCCCGGACCCATCCAGGGGGGAATGATCGACGATTTCGTGGCGCGCCGGCACGGCAAGGTCCGAATTCGGTATGAGGTGCCCGAACTGGAGGAGATCCTGCGGGAGACCTACGGGGTTATCGTCTACCAGGAACAGGTCATGCAGATAGCCAGTGAACTGGCCGGTTTCTCTCTGGGTGAAGCCGATCTGCTCCGCCGGGCCATGGGAAAGAAGAAGAAGAAGGTCATGCGGGGCCAGAAGAAGAAATTCCTGGCGGGATGCCGGGAACGGGGCGTCGACCCCAAGAAGGCCCAGAAGATCTATGACCTGATCGAGCAGTTTGCCGGGTACGGTTTCAACAAGAGCCACTCGACCGCATATGCGATCCTGGCCTATCAGACCGCCTGGCTCAAGAGCCACTATCCGGTGCAGTTCATGGCGGCCCTGCTCACCAGCGAAATCTCCAACACCGACAAGATGGTCCAGTACCTGAACGAGTGCCGCGACGTGGGCATACGGATTCTGCCACCCAACATCAACAGTGGAACTCTCCATTTCTCAGCCTGCGGGGACAGCATCGAGTTCGGTCTCGCCGCCATCCGCAACGTGGGCGAGGCAGCCATCCGATCGATTCTCTCGTGTCGAGACGACGTGGAGTCCTTCACCAGTTTTTCCCACTTCCTGGAATATGTAGACTTGCGGATCCTCAACAAGCGGGTCCTGGAGGCGCTGATCAAGTCCGGAGCCTTCGATTGCCTGAGCCCGACTCGACGGGGCTTGCTGGAGAACTTGGACCGCGCCATCGAGAGGGGGCAAAAGGCGCAGAAGGACCGGCTCAGCGGACAGTTGAATCTCTTCCAGTCGGCGATGGGAACGGAGGCGCCGCCGGCGCCCGGAAACGAGTCCGGGGAAGAATGGCCGGACCACCTGAAGTGGCGGCACGAGAAAGAGGCTCTGGGCCACTATGTGACCGGTCACCCACTCAAGGGATACCAGGCCGAGTTGGCTCGCTTCTCGGACATCCGGACGAATGAGGTTTCCGAGGAGACGGCAGGCCGGGAACTCTCGATCGGAGGCTTGATCAGCGAGGTCAAGCGTCTGACGACTCGAAAGGGAGACGCCATGGCGACCTTCGTTCTGGAGGACCTCTCGGGGAGCGTTGAAGTTCTGGTCTGGCCCAAGGGCTATCGGAGGTTCCAATCCCTGTTGGAGTCGGCTCCCCCGGTGTTGTTGCGCGGCCGCTGCGAATCGGACGCCCGCGGCAAGGTGCGCATTCTTTGTTCCGACTTGGTCCCCTTGGACAGTCTCTGGAACGGAGCCGTCCAGTCGGCGCGGATCACCATCCCATTGCCCTCCCTTGACAACGACAAGGTCAGTGGCCTCCACGACCTGGTGATCCGCCACCCTGGAAAGTGCCCCCTGAGGTTCGAGTTGGTCGAGCAGGAGGCGTACCGGATTCGACTGATCCCAGAGGAGGAGCTTGCTGTGAACCCGATTCCTTCCTTCGTCAACGCGGTGGAGGATCTTTTTGGGAAAAGCTCCGTCACCTTGTATACTTAGCCCGCCCGATCCGGAACAGGAGTCGAATTCTCGCAGGCGCACGGCTCGTGCCGCCCGATCGGTCGATAATCAACTACCCACGTGACCTTCGAAGTGAGCTTATGACCATTGAGAAGGCACGAAAAATCGTTTCACTCAGAGGTCAGATGGAAGAGCGCTCGCGGTTCCAGGCTCGGGAGCAGACTCGTCAACCGGATGAGCAACGAACCAGCCCGGCGTCCCCTGGGAAAGCGTGGGACAGAGTGCAGATCTCCCGGCACCAGGATCGGCCCTACACCCTCGATTGCTTCGACCGCCTGTTCGATTCGTTCCGGGAGATCCACGGCGACCGCAAGTTTGCGGACGACCGGGCGATCGTGGGCGGAATGGCCAGTTTCAAGGGCGCTCCCGTCATGGTCCTGGGCCACCAGAAGGGGCGTAATACCAAGGAGCGCCTGGAGCGCAATTACGGGATGCCGAAGCCGGAGGGATATCGCAAGGCGTTGCGGTTGATGAAGCTGGCCGAGAAGTTTGGGCGCCCCGTTCTCACCTTTATCGACACTCCTGGCGCCTATCCGGGGCTGGGAGCCGAGAAGCGGGGACAGGCGGAAGCGATCGCCTACAACCTGCGTTCCATGGCCGGACTTCGGGTCCCCATCATCGCTACCGTTCTGGGAGAAGGTGGCAGCGGAGGCGCCTTGGCGGTGGGTCTGGCCGATCGGATCCTCATGCTGGAGAATTCCATCTACTCTGTCATTTCTCCGGAAAGCTGCTCCGCCATCTTGTGGAAGGACCAGAATCATGTTCGCGAGGCCGCCCAGAGCTTGAAGCTCACCGCTCCGGATCTGAAGCGGTTCGGAATCGTCGATGAAATCGTGGCGGAGCCTCCGGGAGGCGCCCACAACGATTGGGACCAGACGACGAGCGAACTGTCCCGGGCGCTTTCCCGCCACCTGGAAGAAGTTTCCGCTCTGGATCCCCAAGACCGAATCGATTCTCGTCATGAGAAGTTCCGGAAAATCGGAGAGTACGCGAGCCGGGTATGAGTTGACCCGGACTCTTCAGCGGTCTTCGCCAAGAGCCGCCGCCGGTGCGGGGCCGGTTCTGATTTCCGGCACAGGATCCACGAGACTCCCATAACTCACGCTAATCCGAATGCGGGACCGCAGCCCGGGTGGAACAGCCCCCTCTCCGCCTCACGGAGGGGACCCTTCCCTGACGTCAGCCCTGTCCGGCTTTCGAATCCAGGGGGTAGGGTATAATCGGGCCCCATCATGAACGTTCGCTCAGTTCGGGGAACCCACGACATTCTCCCCGGTAGCGTGGAGTTGTGGCAGGAGATCGAAGAAAAGACTCGCCTGCTGTTCCGGCGCTACGGCTACGGCGAGATCCGGACCCCGGTTTTGGAGGAAACCAATCTGTTTTGCCGGAGTCTCGGACAGGAGACGGACATCGTACAGAAGGAAATGTACACGATACCGGCGCGACGGGGCCGCGGCATCAGCCTCCGGCCCGAAGGGACCGCGCCCGTGGTTCGATCTTATCTGGAAAATCATCTGAATCGGGGGAGCGGTCTGACGAAGCTCTACTATGTCGGACCCATGTTTCGCAGGGAGAGACCCCAGAAAGGCCGCTATCGCCAGTTTCATCAGATCGGGGCCGAGGTTCTGGGTTCGGATCATCCGGGCATCGAAGCGGAAGTGATGGAGATGCTCCATGTCTTGCTGGGCGACCTTGGAGTTCGGGGAGTCCGCCTACTGGTGAATTCCGTGGGCTGTCCGTCCTGCCGGCCGGCCTACGTTCGCGTCCTCCAAGAAAGGTTGCTGGCCGAATCGGACCTTTGTGCAGAGTGCCGGAAGCGGTCCCGGCGGAATCCCCTTCGCGTCCTGGACTGCAAGAAGCCGTCGTGTTCTCCCATCATCGAAAATCTGCCATCGATCCTGGACCACCTGTGCGGGAAGTGCCGGGAACACTTCCGGCGCTTTCGGGACCTCCTGGATCTCATCGGGATTCCTTACTCGGTGACGCCTCGATTGGTTCGAGGCCTGGATTACTATGTGCGGACCACGTTCGAGATGGTGACGGATCGTTTGGGCCCGACGCAGAACGCGTTGCTGGGAGGGGGCCGCTACGATGGACTGTCGGAGCTCCTGGAGGGTCCACCGGCGAAGGGGTTCGGCTTTGGCCTGGGTCTGGAGCGTCTGGTGCTCCTCCTTTCGCGGAAAAACGAATTGGCTGCGGGCTATCGTTCCCCCCGGCCTGAGATCTTTCTCGCCTATCTGAATGAGGCGTCGTTGCAAAAGGCGTTCATTCTGGCTCGAGATCTTCGTCGAGAAGGGATTTTCGCCTACGTGGACTTCGGCGGACGCAGCCTCCGGGCCCAGATGCGCCTGGCCAATCGGCTCGGGGCGCAATTCGCCTGCGTCATCGGAGACGACGAGATCCGCACCGGGCTTTACTCCATCAAGAGAATGTCTGACGGCGCCCAGACTCGATTGCAGCAGGGAGGCATCCCCCGACACGTAAGATCGGCGTGAGGGAGGAGGATCAGGGAAGTGGCAATCGCCGGCAAGCAAGCACTGAATCGACCCGCGTACCACATCGACGGCATGGGGAGTCTCCACCGGAGCCACCGCTGTGGAGAGATACGGCCGGGCGATGTGGGCAAACGTGTGACCGTCATGGGGTGGGTAGACCGGACCCGGGACCTGGGAAACCTGATTTTCGTGGATCTCAGGGATCGTGAAGGGACGGTCCAGGTCGTGGCAAGCGCGGAGGACGGGGCAGTCCTCGACAAGGCAAAAGAGCTTCGGTCCGAGGATGTCGCCGCGGTCGTGGGTAACGTGATCGATCGCGACGAAGAGACCGTCAATGACCAGATTCCTACGGGCACGGTTGAAGTTCGGGCGGAAGAGATTCGGCTTCTGAGCGCCTCCAGGACCCCGCCTTTTCCCATTTCCGAGGAACAGGGGACTTCGGAGGAGACCCGGCTGCGTTACCGCTACCTGGACTTGCGCCGGCCACGGATGCAGGCCAATGTGCGGCTGCGTCACGAAATCTGCCTGGAAACCCGCAAACTCATGGACAGTCGGGGATTCCTGGAAATCGAGACGCCCTTCCTGACCAGATCCACCCCGGAGGGGGCTCGGGACTACCTGGTTCCCAGCCGGGTTCACCGGGGGCAATTCTACGCCCTGCCCCAGTCGCCTCAGTTGTTCAAGCAGCTCCTGATGGTCTCCGGCTTCGATCGCTACTTCCATATCGTCCGTTGCTTTCGTGACGTTGTCCCCCGGGCGGACCGGCAGCCGGAGTTCACGCAGATCGACATCGAGATGTCATTCATCCAGCCTGAAGATGTCTTCCGGCTCGTGGAGTCCCTGCTCCAACGGATCTTCGAGGTTGCCGGCTACGACCTGACAATTCCCTTCCCCAGGCTCAGTTACGGGGAGGCCATGTCCCGGTTCGGAACGGATCGGCCCGATACCCGGTTCGGATTGGAATTGCGCGACGTGGGCAACGCGTTTGCGGAGAGCGGATTCCAGATTTTCCGCCGAATCCTGGGGGAAGGAGGGTGCATCCGGGGAATCCGGGTCCCCGGAAAGGCCGATTACACCCGGCGGGAGACCGATGAATTGACCCGGTTTGTCACCGAGCTCGGAACCGGTGGTCTGGCCTGGATCAAGTCCACGGCAGGTGGCTTCAGAAGTTCCTTGCCCAAGAGCGTCGGAGCACCGGTGCTTCAGCTCGCGGCGGAAATGGGTGAACTTGAAGCCGGCGACATCCTGCTGATGGTGGCTGGAACCGAATCTCAGGTGAACAATATCCTGTCCCTGCTGAGGCTCCATCTGGCAAAACAGGAGAACCTGATCCCCGACAATCGGCAAGACTGTCTCTGGGTCTACGATTTCCCGCTCCTGCAGTGGAGCGAAGAGGACTCCCGTTTTCTGGCTTGTCACCATCCGTTCACCTCGCCGAAGGAGGAGGATCTGCACCTGTTGGACACCGCGCCGGAACGGGTCCGTGCCAAGGCGTACGACGTTGTTCTGAATGGCACGGAGATCGGCGGAGGATCCATTCGTATCCACAGCCAGGAGCTGCAGGCGCGGGTCTTCGAGGCATTGCGGATCGGCCCCGAGGAAATGCAATCCAAGTTCGGATTCCTCCTGGATGCGCTCCGTTTTGGCGTGCCTCCGCATGGCGGCATTGCTCTGGGCCTGGACAGAATCGTGATGATTCTGGCGGGCGAACAGTCCATCCGCGACGTGATCTGCTTCCCCAAGACCGCGAGAGCAATGGATCTCATGTCGGGCTCGCCGTCGGGCGTCAGCCTGCGTCAGCAACGGGAACTCCATTTGCGCCTGACCTGAGATACCGGATTTCCGTAGGCATGGTCCCGAGCGGGAGTTGCTATACTCCTCCCAATGGGCAAGGTGCAGCTTTTACCGGAAGTCCTGACCCATCAGATCGCAGCAGGGGAAATCGTCGAGCGTCCCGCTTCCGTTCTCAAAGAGTTGCTGGAAAACTCGCTGGACGCGAGCGCGACCTCGATTTCGGTACAGGGAGAGGCTGGTGGTCAGCGCCTGATCTGCGTCCGCGACAACGGCGTGGGAATGAGTCCCGACGACGCCCGGCTCGCATTCGAGCGGCACGCCACCAGCAAGATCAGCACCCTTGAAGATCTGACGCGAATCCGGACGCTGGGTTTTCGGGGAGAAGCGCTTCCGTCTATTGCGTCGGTCTCGCGTCTCAGGCTCAGGACCTGTCCCAATGCCCGGTCCGGTTCTGCGGATCCGGGAACCGAAGTGCAGATTCAGGGGGGCCAACTCGTCGAAGTCCGAGAAATATCCTGTGCCAAGGGTACTGAAGTTCTGGTAGAGGATTTATTCTATAACGTTCCAGCAAGAAAGAAATTTCTAAAGTCTTTTTCTACGGATCTTGGACACCTGACGAGACAGCTCACCCACTATTGTCTCGCTTATCCGTCTGTCCGCTTCCATTTCACCCATCATGGCCGATTGCTGTTGGAGGCGGGTGTTTCCGACGGGCTCGAGGACCGGGTGTTCCAGGTTTTGGGTGAGTCCTTTCTGCGGAACCTGGTTCCCGTCGACTACCGCAAGCCCAACCTTCGAGTGAACGGATACGTTTCTCTGCCCCACGACCATAGGAGCAGTACAGCGTCGCAATTCCTGTTCGTCAATAGGCGAATGGTCCG
>JAPOYZ010000229.1 GCA_026706325.1 Candidatus Aminicenantota bacterium | reverse complement strand
CCAGGCAGGCCGGATAGTCGTTGGAAGAGGCGCACGAGCCGAGCACGTCGATTTCCCGGGTCACGACGCTCTGCAACCCGAATCCGACAGTGGGAGCGATATTGCCGATCAGGACAACCGTCCCTCCCTTGCGCACGCTTTCGATGGACATGGCCACAGTTTCAGCGATCCCCACCGCCTCCATGACCACGTCTGCCCCGAGCCCGCCGGTCATCTCTCTCATCACCGCCGGCACGTCCGTCCCGGCGCCCGATTGAATGGTCTCGTCCGCGCCGAGCTCCTTCGCCAGCCGCAGGCGGTCGGCCGCCAGATCGACCGCAAAGATCCGGCCGCAGCCCGCGCTGCGCAATGCCTGGATCGTCAGCAGACCAATCATCCCCGCCCCCACAACCAGTGCCTTGTCCCCCAGCGCCGGGTTGGCGCGGGCGACGGCATGGACGGCGACGGAAACGGGCTCCACCATGGCAGCCTCATCGAAGCTGACCCCGTCAGGCACCCTGAACACGACGTGTTCCGGAACGGTCACGTACTCGGCAAACGCCCCGTGCCGCCGGTAGTCGCCGCAGGAAACACCGAGCACGCGCCGGTCCTCGCAAAGGTTCGGCCGGCCGGCTCGGCAAAAGATACAGCTCCGGCAACAGATCATGGAGTCAAAAGTGACCCGGTCGCCAGGATCGAAAGCGCGTACTGCGGCTCCCACCTCCGCCACGACGCCCGAAGCCTCGTGGCCCATGATCACCGGCGGGATCCGGCGCCCGGAACTGCCGTCGTAGCCGTGCACGTCGCTTCCGCAGATTCCGCACGAACGCACCCGGACCAGCACCTCGTCGGGCGCGGCGCCGGGGCTCGGGACATCCAACAGGTCCAGTTTCTTGTACTGGTTCAGGACGAGCGCTTTCATGGCTTCTTCGCGTCTGCCGCGCGCAACTCTCCATCAGCGGAGAAAATCCGGCGATCATGAACCTGGAAGCCTCCCGGGACGCAAACTCCCGTCATGTTTTCGTCCAGTCCCCGTCTGGGACCGAGGCTTTGCCGGCAGGCCCGAACTCCCGTTTCTGGGCCTGCCATTGCTGTTCCATTTCCTCCGGCTTCACTTCCGCCAGCGGCCGTCCCTGTCCGGCGAAGTGCTCTTGCATGATTCGGTAGCGGCGGGAAAATTTTCGGTTGGCCCGGCTCAAGGATGTTTCCGGGTCGACCTGGAGAAAACGAGCCACGTTGATGGCGGCAAAAAGAAAATCGCCGACTTCTTCCCGGATCTCCGTTTCGTTCCGCTCGCGGACGGCGTCCGTCAACTCCTGGAACTCCTCCATGACCTTGTCCCCCAAGGCCTCGAGACTCGGCCAATCGAAGCCCACCCGCGCGGCCTTGGCCGACATCTGATAGGTAGCGTATATGGCAGGCAGCCGATCCGGCAAGGAGTCCAATAGAGACTTCCGATCCTCGTCACCAGGACCGGGACGAGGATCGGAAGTCTTGATTCGTTCCCATTCCCTCAACAACTCGCCGCTCGATTCGAAGCGAGCCTGCCCGAAGACGTGGGGATGCCGGCGGACCATCTTTTGGTGGATGTTCCTGCAGACGTCGTCGATATCGAACTCGCCTCTCTCCTTGGCGATCCGGCTATGAAAGACGATCTGAAGCAACAGGTCTCCCAACTCGTCGCACAGCGCCGACGGAGACGACCAATCCAACGCCTCCAGGACCTCGTAGCTCTCTTCGATCAACATCGCCTTGAGGGTTTCAGGCGTCTGCTCCTGATCCCACGGGCATCCACCGGGCCCTCTCAGCGTATCCATCAGCTCCACGAGCTTCCGAAAATGGGGATGGCGGACCGGATTCCCGGTGTCGTTGTCATGGGAGGGTTCTGAACGGACCGCGTTTTTCGGATCGAACGCCGTCAATTTCCAATCACCTCGAACTGTTCGATGGGAAGCAGCGGGTCCGTCTTGACCCGAACTTTCTGCCCCGTCAGCTTTTTGATCTCCTTGAGCACCAGGTTCTCCCCTCCCCGCAGCGCCTTCCCGATCTCCGGATGGCAGCGAATGGTCATCGACTTGGCGTCCGGAGAGAGAGGAAGCATCTTTTGCACCTGGTGATGAACGGAGTAGCAGACGGTGCGGACGGAACGGGTCAGGCCGGTGCCCTCACAGACCGAGCACCTTTGGGAGAGCGTCCTCTCCAGGGACTGCTTGTCCCGTTTCCGGGTCAGCGCCACCAACCCGAACTCGTTGAAATCGAGCACCTTGAATGGAGCCTTGTCCTTGGACAACTCCCTGCGGAGCGCCTCCAGGACCTGCCGCTGGTTTGCGCTGTCGGACATGTCGATGAAATCGATGATGATGATTCCGCCGATGTTGCGGAGGCGGATCTGGCGGGCCAGCTCCTTGACCACCTCCAGGTTCGTCCTGGTAATGGTGTCTTCCAGGGAATCGGTCTTGCCGACGTAGCGGCCGGTATTGACGTCGATAGCAACCAGCGCCTCGGTCTGATTGATCACGATGTGACCGCCGCTCTTCAACCAGACTTTCGGGCGCAACGCCTTTTCGATCTCTGCGTCGATCCCGTAGTCGTGGAGAATATCCGAGTCCTTGGGGTAGAGCTTGATTCGCGAGGCCAGTTCGGGACTCAGACGGCGAACCATCTCCAAGGTTCTCTCGTATTCCTCCTCGTCGTCGATATGGACTTGGCGAAAGTCCGCGGAAAGGTAGTCTCGCACCACCCGTTCCGAAAGGCTCGGCTCAGCGTAGACCTGCGCCGGCGCCGCCATCCGCTGACCCTCCCTCCTGACCCGGTCCCAGAGCCGGGTGAGATATTCCATATCCCGACGCAACTCCTCCTTCGAATGGTTCTCCGCCACCGTTCGTACGATGAAGCCACCCTTGGTGAAATCGCGCCGCAATTCACGGATCAACCTCCTCAAACGCCGCCGTTCCTCATCGGACACGATTCGGCGGGACACACCGACGTGGCTGACGGTTGGCATATAGACCAGATACCGGCCGGGAAATGCCACGTGGGAGGTAATCCGAGCCCCCTTCCGGCCAATCGGCTCCTTGGACACTTGAACCAGAATCTCCTGGTTTTCCTGAAGCACCCTGCCGATGGACAGATGAGCTGCATTTCCGCCGCCGCGCCGCTTGCGGCTCCGGTTTCTCCGGCTCGATTTTCCCGGCGCACCGTTGGACTTGCCACCGCCGGATCCGCCGGCGCCTCGCGAAGGAGAATCGAATCCGCTCAACAACTCGGGAAGAATCGTGGGAGCCCAGCCCGCGGCAACTCTGCCCGCGCCAACGGGCACCACGCCGGTCCCGGAATCGACGGAGATTCGCGGCGGAAGAATAGACGTCCGGACCGATCTCTCCCGGGAGGCCTCATTCCGGCCGTCGTCGGCCGCCAGCGATTCGGCACCTGTCCCAGGACCTTCGGTAGCCGCCCAGTCGGCGTCCGCTTGCGATTCGAAACCCTCTTCGACACCGGGATAACTCTCTTCAAGAAAATCCGAAACGAAAAGAAATGCGCTACGGCCCAGGCCGATGTCCACAAAGGCCGCCTGCATACCGGGCACGATCTTGGTCACGCGGCCCTTGTAGATGTTGCCCAATATGCCTCGAGTCCTTTCCCTTTCGATGAAGACCTCCACCACCTGACCGTCTTCCAGGAGTGCGATCGTCATCTCGAGGGGAGTCGAGCCGATGATGAGTTCCTTGATCATTTCACCCTCGGGAGACGATCCGGCAATGGGACCGGTGAACGAAACCGCTGCCGTCCGGCGGGCGCCGGCGCAGCCGCCTCTGGCCCCGTCGCCGCATCTTGCGCGTGCCCATTATACCTTCAACCCCGGCGTCTCCGTCCTTTCTGCCGGATCACACAAGTTCCGTTTGACGACTTCAGGTAAAGGAACGGCGGTTTCCTAACCGCCGAACTGGAGCGGCGGGCCGGCAACCGGCCGGCGGATCAGTTGACGTAACTCTGAGACTGGGCACTGAGGGCGACGCCCAGAGCCGAGAAGGTGACGATGGTGAATGAGCCACCGTAGCTGAGAAGAGGAAGAGGGATGCCGATGGGCGGCAACAGTCCAAGCGCCATTCCCACATTCACCAGAACGTGGGAAGAGATCATGCTGACCACGCCTGTGACCACCAGAATCACGGTCCTGTCGCTCGCCTCGGCAGCGATGCGAATCAGCCTCATCAGAACCAACAGATACAACAGCAAAATGATTCCGGCGCCGACCAGGCCGGTCTCCTCGGCCAAGAGCGCGAAAATGAAATCGGAGTGAATCTCCGGGACAAAACCGAAATGGCTCTGGCTACCCTGACCGATTCCTCTCCCGAGAACGCCACCCGACCCGATGGCGATCTGGGATTGCCGAGTCTGGTATCCGATCCCCTGAGGGTCCAGCTCAGGATCGAGCGTGGTCAGGATTCGCTGCTTCTGATAGTCCTTCAGGTAGATCCACACGGCGGGAGAGGCGCACAGAACGGCGACCATGGACCAGACCAGGACCCGTTTCCGCAGGCCCGCCACCACAACGATGCCCAGCATGATGGGCAGGTACATGAGCGCAGTTCCCAGATCGCCTTGAAGAACGACGAGAACCACGGGAACCAACGTCAGAAACCCCACTTTCAGGAGATGTAACGTCCCGGGATGCCGCCGGTTCAGGCCGGCCAAGGATTTGGCAAGGGTCAAGAGGACCGCCAGCTTCCCCATCTCGGACGGCTGAATTTGAATCGGACCCAGGACCAGCCAGCTTCGGCTGCCGTTGATTTCGGAACCGTAGAACAGGACCAGAACCAGGAGCACCAAGCCTCCGCAGTACCAGACCGGAGCGTAGTCCGTATACAAACGGTAATCCAGGCTGATCAGAACCGCACAGACGCCGATCCCCAGGGCAATCCAGATGAGTTGCCGGATAAAGAGGCCGCTGGAGCCAGGTTCCGCAGCGCTGTAGACGCCCACGCCCCCAATCAGCGAGAGCGCCAATACCGGAACCAACAAAACGGGGTCCAGGCCCGTGCGAAAACGCCGCCGTATCATGGGTTCCTACTGCCTCGCCATTTCCCCGACCCTGTCCGGCTTCCGTTTGTCGTGGAACGCCTGCAGTACTTTCGCCGCAATCGGAGCGGCGACGGCTCCGCCCGAGCCGCCGGCTTCAACCAGGACGACCACGGCGACCTCAGGAAACTTCTGGGGAGCAAAACCCACAAACCAGGCATTGGCAGTGAACCGGGCTGCCTGGGCCTCGTCGAGCTTCGAGAGGCCCGCCTGGCCGATGGTCTGCGCCGTCCCCGTCTTCCCGCACACATCGAAGCCGTTGACCCGTGCGGCGCGGCCGGTGCCGTATCGATTCACAACTTCCCACATGGCTTCCCGCACCAGTTCGAGATTGTCACTCGATATCTCGATCGCGGACGCGTTTCCTTCCGGCCGCCGCCCGGGATGCCGGTCCCGGGCCAAATGCAGGGGGGCGGCAGATCCGGTGGCCAGGATACCGACCATCCGGGCCAGTTGAAGCGGCGTCAGGTGGACCGGGCCCTGACCGATGGAGACGGAAACGGTTTCCCCCCGATACCACTTCTGCCGAAAAGTCCGCCGTTTCCACTCCTTTGACGGCACCAATCCGGCAACCTCCCCCACCAAGTCGATTCCGGTGGGCCGGTCGAGGCCGATGGCATGTCCGAAGCCGGAGATCAGATCGATGCCCAGGCTCTTCCCGAGTTGGTAAAAGTACACGTTGCACGAGCTGCGGATCGCTTCCCGGAGCGACACCGAGCCATGCCCCTCCTTCTTCCAGCAGCGGAAATGATGCCCGTACAGGGTCACTCCGCCGCCGCAAACGTGGGGCCGGTTCGGATCCACATCTCCCCATTCCAGACCGGCGAGCGCCACGACCAGCTTGAAGACCGATCCCGGAGCAAACGTACTCTGGAGCGCCCGGTTCTGGAGTGGGTGGTGTTCGTCTCCGACGAGGCGGTCCCATTCGCTCCGGCTGATGCGGGCTGCGAACCGGTTCGGGTCGAAAGCCGGCCGGCTCACCATGGCCAGTATCTCGCCGTTTCGGGGATCGAAGGCGACAACCGCTCCCCGCCTTCCGCCGAGTTGTTCTTCCGCCGCCATCTGCAGGTCGAGGTCAAGCGTGAGCTCGAGCGCGGCTCCCTCCTCGGGTGGAACCCGGCCCAACTCGTCGATGGTGCGCCCCAGGCTGTCGACGAGTATTTCACGGGTTCCGTTCCGGCCGGCCAGATGACGATTGTAGACCCGTTCGACAGCGTACTTGCCGACGATGTCCCCGGCCTTGAAATCGGAAAACTCCGTGGTCTCCAACTGGCCCCGCGACGCCTCGCCCACATAACCCAGGACATGCGCGGCCAATTCTCCGTACGGGTACGACCGTCTCGGTTCGGACAGAATATCCAACTCCGGATACTCGCCTTTCCGGGAGAGGAGATAGGCGACCTCCGCCATGGTCAGGCTCTTCTTGACCACCAGCGGCTGGTAAGGGGAATAGCCGTCGGTCACGGCGAGGCGTTGCTCCAGACGCTTTCTGTCAAGACCAAGTCCCTGGACCAGAAAGTCTACGGTGGCCTCCAAATTCGACGCCTCGCTCCGATAACACACCAGGCTGAACGAGTTCACGCTGCTCGCCAATACCCGTCCGTCGCGATCGTAGATCAGGCCGCGGGGGGCCCGGATGGGGATCGTACGAGCGCGGTTGCGCTCCGCCGCCACGCTATGTTGGGTGAAATCGACGACGGTCAGGTGCCAAAGCTTCAGGAACAGCCCCAGAAACAAAACCACGAGCAGCCGCTGAATCCATTTGAGGCGAAGCCGGCAGAGCGAATTGTCCTGGCAGATGGGCATGACTACCGATGCACCTCCTGCCAGCCTTGGCGAAAGTCGCCAAGGGTTGCCCGGGGGCTGCTGCGCTTGGACTGCCCTGCCCTGCCCAAAGGGACCTCCTAGAAAGGATCTTCCTCGACCATCGGGTTTCGGCTGAAATCCTTGGGAGGAAACTTGATCCGATCGTAACCGCGAAAAATGAAGACTCCGGCCGCCGCCGCAACGCAACTGCGAATAGCGATGAACGACACCGAGCTATCCCGCAACGGGTGGCCGAGTAAGTCCAAGATAGCAACCATGAGAACCGTGTCAAGGGCAGCTGCCGCCGCCAACAACAACATGCGCCCGAGAACGCCTTCCGCCGCCGCCCTCACGCGCAACAGCCCGACCAGATATCCAATCAGAGTCTTGCTCAAGCCATTGAGTCCCAAAAGAGTCCCCACCAGCAAATCGGACAGCAAGCCGAAAGATGTGCCCCAGAACGCCCCCTTGGCCGCCGTCGAATGTATGGCCAGGTACAGAACCAGTATCAGCGGAAGATCGAAGTAGCGCCGCAAATCCGGCAGCGCCCTGCTGAGCAGGATTTCGAAGCCTCCTGCGAGCAGGAGCAGAATCAGAATCTCGGTGCGGGAAAATCGGGCTTGCAGAGGGGCCCAACTTGACTCGGCGGCTGGTCGCGGACGCTTCAAGGCAAACGTGCGACGAGAACTTCCTCGACCTTGGAAAAATCGACGAAGGGCTCGACCTTGATGTTGCGATGGACCATTTCTCCTTTCTCTGAGGTCACGACGCGGCCGACTGGAATGCCTTTGGGATAGATCCGGTCGGTCCCGGAAGTGTAGACCAAATCCCCGACATCCACCGACTCGTGATTGGGGATGAATTTCCACTCGAGGAGATCGCTTCCGTCGCCTTGGAGCACGCCTTGCAGGCGGGAGTCGGCCAGCATGGCGCCGGCCGAAGCACCACGGTTGGTCACCAGTTCCACCTCCGAGCTCATGGGTGTGGTCGCCACAACGCGCCCGATGATGCCGGACAGGCCGATGACCGCCAGGTTCCGCTTGACGCCATGGCGGGTCCCGACGTTGATGCCGAGACGATGACTGAAGAAGGGAGCGGTCTTCCAGATAATGGTGGCCATCGTGGTTTCGAAAAGATGCTGCCGGGCGAGGATCTGAAGTTCGGTGCTGCGGCCCAGCATCGATTGAACGCTCTTGAGCTGCGCGTTCTCCAAGCGAAGCCTGACGACCTCCGCCTCCAATTCCTCGTTCCGCTCCTGAACTCCGAAGAGAATCACATAGCGATTCAGCACTCCCTCGATACTGTCGGCCGCCGCCGATACAGCCAGCGCGACAGGGGAGATCACGGCCACCCCCAGGGTCCTCAGCAGCGTATGGCCGTCGGGATTCCGCACCTGCGCCGAGATCAGCACCAAATGCAATACGACCGCCAAGATGACCAGAGGCAGTGATTTCCGTTCAGCCAGCCAACCCATTCAACAGCCCGTGATGAAGGCCCCGCCGGCGCCGGCACCGTGGCTGCGCCCGCCGGACAAGGCACTCTGATCAAGTATACCGGGAGATTGTGACCGGGGGGCGCCGCGTCGCCCCTGGGGCGCCCGCACGGTCGAATGCCGTGACGACGTTTGCCAGGGGCTGCAGGAGGTCCTCAGGAGCTGATCCTCCTCAAGAGCTCGAGGTCCTCGAGCATCTTTCCGGTCCCGATGGCGACAGAGGAGAGCGGATTCTCGGCCACGTAGACGGGAAGGCCCGTCTCCACGCCGATTCGTTGATCCATCTTCTGGAGCAGCGCGCCACCTCCGGTCAAAATGATTCCCGTGTCCGATATGTCGGCGGACAATTCGGGCGGCGTCCTCTCCAAGGCGACTCGGACCGCATTCACGATGGCCACCATGGAGTCGGCCAACGCCTCGCGAATCTCCTCGTCGGTGACGGTCACGGTCTTGGGAATTCCCTCGATGAGATTCCGGCCCTTCACCTCCGCGGTGATGGGATCCGGCAATTCGGCCGCCGATCCGAGCTGGATCTTCACTCGCTCGGCCGTCCGTTC
>JAPOYZ010000532.1 GCA_026706325.1 Candidatus Aminicenantota bacterium | reverse complement strand
CATGGGGGGTGGTTGTGGAAGTCCTGGAATGATCGGCGCACTGGCCCGGGACACGGGTGTCAAAACGGTCGTTCTGACTCATATCACGGGACAGATCGACCGGCCGGGAGTGCGGGAACAGGTCATTTCGGAAGTTCGTGGGATCTTTCAGGGCACGGTCATTTTTGGAGAAGATCTGACTGTCGTCTCCCCCGAATCGATTGGTCTCGCGGAAGCACCACTCTAAACTCGAGTATCTACGTGACAGAAGAGACTTTTGTCAGGCTCCCAGGAAGAACGAAGGGAGGATGGATAGGGATATGGACGCATCTTTCACCAACAGTCGAGAAAGTCTTGAGCGTGCGAACCGGGTGCCGGAAAGCCATTGGTACGGTCTGACCCGCGCCCAACAGATTCGTTCCATCGAGTTGGAGGGTTTCGTCGTCATTCCGGATCTGCTGAGCGAGGAACTGATGGAGGAAATCCGCCGGGAGACCTCCAGAGTCACGACCAGGCCGACCGACTACAGCGACCATCAGCGAAGCTGTCCCAATCTGCAGTGGACCGACTCGCCTCGAGCGACGTCGGTGATCGCCCTTCCGGCCACGGTAGAGTTCTTGGAGGAACTCTTAGGCGATGAGCTTATCTGCACCTCCTGCACGTACACCGAATCCAGGCCGGGCCACCCGGGAATCGCCATTCACACCGATTCCCAGCCCTACGGCTCCAAGATATTCGGAGTCCAGGCCAGCTCGCCCTGCCTGGTCCGCGTTCTCTATTACCTGGACGATCTCACTCCGGAATGCTCACCGTTCAAGGTGATCCCGCGCTCCCACCTTTCGCTCCACCGCGATGCCAACCCCTACAATCGCTATCTTGCCCACGACGATGAGTTGATGGTGACCTGCCGAGCCGGCTCGGCGGCGATCATCAACCAGAAAGTGTTTCATGCCAACTTTCCCAATTACAGCGACCGGACTCGCCGCATGTTGGCCATCGCCTACCGGCCCACCTGGGCAGGTCCCATAGAAGACGTTCCCGACCGCGACCCGGAGAAGGTGGCCGGTCTCCCTCCGGCCATCCAAAAATATTTCAGGAGCCTCAACACGCGGAACATCGATTTCGATCTGCCGAACCGTCCGGACAATATGGCGAAGCATGCCGAGGGCATTTCCCCCGGCCGTTGGAGCTGATCCATCCTATTGGGGGACAGGACTCGGGCATTCATCGCCGCGGATCGAAACGAACCTTGCCCCAGACAGGAAAGACTCTGATGGAAGTTGGAGCGATGACGGGGCTGGTGTTGGTTCTGGTGCTCTTGTTTGCCGGTTCTTGCGCTCCGGGAGCCGAACCGGGTGGGACTCCACCGGAGACGGCGAGTTCGGAAAGGCCGGCGTGGCTGGACGAGGAGCCCATCATCATCGTGGGGGGCTGGGACGACATGCCGCTCTTTCGGCGGCGGATGGGCAGCCTGAGGGAGTGGCATGACGAGGCGTACGAGCAGGCCCACACCGAGGAGAGGGTCCTTCAGTTGAAGGAACTGGGCGTCACCATGGCCGTGCTCCACTTCTACAAGGGCTTCGGGCTCGAGGCCGAGGCGGAGCATCTGGCCTACACCCGCAAATTGGCCGAACTGTGCCGCAAGCACGGCATCCGCGTGGGCGTCTACGTCGGGAGCACCGTGGCCTACGAGACTTTCCTCCTGGAGAAGCCGGAGGCCGAAGCCTGGTTCGTCCCCGACTACCTGGGGCAACCGGTCCACTACGGAAAGACCCAGACGTTCCGCAAGCGTGTCTATTTCGCCCATCCCGGCTACAAGGAGTACATCCGGAAGGTGGTCCGCATCGCGGTGGAGGACTTCCAGGCGGACCTCATCCACTTCGACAACACCAGCACGCAGGCCCGCAGGCCCATGTTCTTCCATCCCCTGGCCATCCGGGATTTCAGGGAGTTTCTGGAACGCAAATACACGCCCGAGGTCTTGAAGCAGCGGCTGGGCTTCAACGATCTTCGCTACGTCACCCCGCCGGCGCACGAGGGCCCTCTCTCCACCATCACCGATCCCCTCTTCCAGGAGTGGGCCGACTTCCGCTGCCACCAGTTGACCGAGTACTACCGGGAGATGAAGGAATACATCCACAGTCTCAATCCCCAGGTCGCGGTGGAGAACAATCCGCACATCGGCATGTCGGGCGTGAACACCGTCTGGGAGCAGGGGGTGGACTATCCTCGTCTCCTGGAGCATACGGACATCGTCTGGACGGAGGAGGGCAACGACGCCGGGATCAGTCCCGAAGGTGTCCTGATCTCGAAGATCCGGAGCTACAAGACGGCCACCGGCCTGGGAAACAAGATCTTCAGCTACACCTTTCGGACTCCCCTGATGGTGGCCGAAGCCATGGCCTACAACCGGGGTTGCCTGGGGATGGTGGGAGGGATCCAGGAGTATCCCGATCCACCGCCGACACATCGGCGCTATATTCGCTTCTACCGCGACCGGTTCGACCACTACCGGAAGCCGGAGAGCGCCGCCGACGTGGCCGTGCTCCACTCCTACGCCACCATGGCCTTCAACAACGACCGCCCCTACCAGAGCACCTATCTCTTCGAACAGGCCCTGATCCAGGCCAAGGTCCCATTCGACATCGTCTTCGACCGCCATCTCTCCGATCTCTCCCGTTACCGGGTTCTGGTCCTGGCGGACCAGGAGTGCCTCAGCGACGAACAGATGGACCAGGTCCGCGGCTTCGTGAAGCGGGGAGGGGGATTGGTGGCCACCGAACACACCTCGCTGCTGACTCCGTGGAGAAGCCGCCGCAGCGACTTCGGCCTGGCGGATCTCTTCGCGGTCCAGGCACCCGAATTCGTGCCCTGGCCCCCTCGGCCCGAGGCGATTCTTGCCATCGATCCGGTACGGCGCCGCGAAGGCGAGGGCCGGGTGGTTTACGTGCCCGAGGTGAAACCGGCCGTGGAGAAGCCGCCCGCCGAGCCCATGACAAGCCAATACTGGCACCTCCCGGTCAATTGGAGGGAATTGGTGGAATCGGTCCGTTGGGCGGGGGGCGACGACCCGCTCCTGGAGGTGGAAGGACCCCTGACCGTCACCGCCGAATTGCTGCGCCAGGAACGGGAGAACCGCCTGCTCCTGCATCTGGTCAACTACGGAATGAAAGAGAACCCACTCGTGCGGGACCTGCAGATCAAACTCAACCCGGGGGAGGGGACAGTCCGGAAGGTTTACACCCTGTCGCCCGACGGGGGCGAGGTCTCCGACCTGGAGTTCCGATCCGAGGGGAATCGGATCCGGTTCACGCTGCCGCGGCTGGAAACCTACACGCTGGTGGTGATTCAACTCTGAACGCCGGTTCGAGGGCGTCTCAGCAGCGGGGAAATCCGCCAGAGTTGCGTCACGCAGGTCAGAAGCGGAGCCGCTTCAGCGGGATCCGCTCGAATCCCTCCTCGCCTTCCACCACGCGGATCAACTGGCCCGAACTGACCGCGCCCAGACGCTGGGTCTTGCCGGTCGTGGGCCAGAAGATCTCGACCTCGCTGGCCGACGTGGCCTGGCCGAGACCGATGGTCTGACGCAAGGGGTTGCACCCGAAGCTGCCTCCACTGTTGACGTGCCGGTAGATCGATCGACTGGCGCCGCCTTCCATGATCTGCACCCGGATCCGGGCGCCGATGGCGGAAGCGTTGGACTCGCGGCCGACCAGTTTGATGGCCAGCCAGTGGTTGCCGGTGCCCGGGTTTTCGTAGAGGGCGTCGCTGTAGCCGTCCACCGGAAACGCGCCCCCCATCTGCTCGAAGACGTCCAGGTCTCCGTCGTTGTCCAAGTCGGCGAAAGCGACGCCATGTCCCTTTTGGAGATGACCGAACCCGCCCGCAATGGTCACATCTTCGAACCGTTGCCCACCCTGGTTCAGGAACATGAGGTTGGGGACGATGCTGGCGAGACTGGGATCACCGGTACCCAGGTAGAAGTCCAGCCAGCCGTCGTTGTTCAGGTCTCCGAAGTTGGACCCCATGGGCTGCATGGGGACTTCCAGGTTCCGCTCGCGGGCCACGTCCCGAAAGCCGCCTTCTCCATTTCCCTCGTAGAGACGAGCTTGTTCGAAGTCCGGGGGGAGCCCCATATGGTGACGAGCCTGGTGGCCGATGTGCCCCGCATAGCTGGAGACGAACAGGTCCAGGTGGCCGTCGTTGTTGTAGTCCCAGAACCAAGCCGGGAAGCTCTCCTCCGGACCCGCCACCTTCAGCTTGGCCGTGACGTCCTCGAAGGTTCCGTCTCCCCGGTTCCGGAAGAGCCGGTTCGGGTCCCGGTAGTTGGAGACGTACAGGTCCGGATAGCGGTCTCCGTCGTAGTCTCCCCAGGCGACCCCCTTGGTGAAGAAGTAGTTCCTGACGCCGGCCTGCGCGGCCACGTCCTGAAAGGTGCCGTCCCCCTGGTTCCGGAACAGTTGCCAGGGCGCCCGGTAATCCCCCAGGGATTCGTTTCCCACGAACAGGTCCAGATCGCCGTCGTTGTCGTAGTCAGCCCAGCCGGCCACCTGAGTCGGATAGGAGACCTCGGCCAGTCCGGCTTCGTAGGTGACGTCCTGGAAGGTCCCGTCTCCGCGGTTTCTCAGAAGTGAGTTGGGCTGCTCTCCCTCCTTGCCGGACCATGCCCCCCGCAGGACGAGGACGTCCACGTGGCCGTCGTTGTCGTAGTCGGCCTGCAGCAGGTTGAGGCCGCCCCAGATGCCCTCCAGACCGGCTTCGCTGGAGATCTCCCGAAAGGTCCCGTCTGCGTTGTTGCGAAAGTAGACCATGGGGCCGCTGAGATCCCAGGTTGAGGTCAAGATGTCCAGGTATCCGTCCCCGTCGAAGTCGTCCACGATGGCGCCGCCGGCCAGATTGAAGCTGTCCAATCCAAGTTTCTGGGAGATGTTGCGAAAACGTTGGAACGGGATACGGGTCTGAAACTTCGATTCGGGAATCCGGTAGCGGGCCGGCACGCCATCCGGATATTGGTCCAGCGTCATGTAGGCAACGTTCAGGAGCCAGAGGGAAGGAAAGTAGTATCCGTAGTCCTTTCCCGAAGGAGAAGACTCCAGCACTTCCGTGAAATATCGGATCGCCTGGGTGGACCCCTCCGGTAGGGCGTGGATCCCTTCTCCCCGAAGCGGGAGGATGCAGCGCTCGGCGCCGTGTTGAACGACACAGTTCTGGGTCTCGCCCATCCGCATGTAGGCCACGCCCAGTTCGAAGATGGTCTGGTCCACCTTGGACCGCTGGAGCCGGTCGCGGACACTGGGAAGGAGATTGTAAGCCGCCTTCAGGTGCTCGATGCCGGCCTTCTCTTCACCGAACCGGACCTCGGCGACTCCCAGTTCCAACAGCACGTTCCACCGGTTCAGGTCCATCCAATAGGAGGGAGTCCCGGGGACTGAAGGGCTCTGGTCCAGTTCTTCCAACTGGCGGCGGAACTTGCGGACGACGCCGTCACCCAGGTAGAGGTCTCCCCGAGCCGCCCTGTCTGCCACCTCCCGAAGAGTCCGGAGCATGTGGCGATGCCCCGGGGAAAAGTCTATATCCGGCGGCGGGTGGTCCCCCTCATGCGGCCTTACGGTTTTGGAATGGTGATGGTGGGGCTTCTTGGGATCCGAGTTCTGGACCGCGAGGATGTCTTGGGCGTGGGCCAGAATGATGGCTGCAACCAAGGCGGTGCGGACGGCTGCTCCGGAGAAACCGCTGGTGGCACGCCTCACCGGTGGCGGCCGCAATCCACGAAATGCGTACATGAGCTTCCCGGGTTAGCTGGGAATCTCCCAGTAGGAGCCCTGGATGCTGGTGACCCCGTCCGGTTCTTCGCCGTAGTAGACGGTGAACAGGTGTCCGGGCCGGTACTCGATGGTCACCGGGTAGCCGAGATTCCGGTTCGGGAAATCGCCTCGGATCAGGTATTCCTGCCCGTAGTCCCAGGTCCGGCCGTTGTCCCGGCTCTGGCAGGCCCGGATCCCAAAGGGAGAGCGGCGATGGCCGTAGGTGACCAGCAGCCGTCCGTCCGAAAGGCGCAGCAGATGCCCCGGATAGCCGAAGATGGGGGTCTTGCGCACGGGCGTCCAGGTCGATCCCCCGTCTGAAGACTCGCTCTGGTGGAGGTAGCGCGTGTGGCTGCGCATCATGGCCACCACCTTGCCGCTGGGGAGGACTGCCGCCGTGGGTTCGGACAACATGCCATCCGACGTGGCGACGGCCACCGGCGGGGTCCAGGTCAAGCCGCCGTCCCGGGACCGCACCGCGTAGGCCGTGTGGTTCAGCGGGTGGTCCGCCGTAACCATGAGGACGGTTCCGTCCTGCAGTTGAGCCACGCCCCGGGGTGTGTAGCCTCCGATGTAGGGCTCGGTGGGGATCCGGACCGTTTGGTCCCAGGTCCGGCCTCCGTCGGAGCTCAAGTGGACGAAGCAGCCACTGTTGGCCCGGGCCCAGGGATAGAGGCTCCGGTCAAAATCGGAGTCGGAAGCTGCCGGCAACCATCCCTGTTTTCGGCTGGTTCTGAGCCAGATCTTCTCTCCCTGGGAGGCAAGTTTCCTCCCCTGAGCCAGGGGGTACCAGAGAAACTGCCACTGGTTCAGGACCACCGTCCCGTCCTGAAGTTGGGCCAGACCCGGGCACTCCACTCCGTACCAGTCCCAGTTGGGAGCGGCCTCCGGCGGGCTCCATGTGCGTCCCTCGTCGTCGGAGCGGGAGACGAGATTGTGGAAATGAGGATCTCCGGGAGGATGGGTGTAGGGGGTGATTTTCTGGCACTCGTTGAAGGCGGTGACCCATTCGCCGTTGGCCAGGCGCACGATGGATGCATGGGAGCAGTAGGCGAAAGGGTCGCGGTAGATGATGATGTCCCGGCGGTTCGGGGCCGGCTGCGTGTGGGGATTGGGCTCGCCGGGATCGCCGTTGTATTGGGCTGCGGCCGAAGCCGTCGAGAGGACCGCCGCCAAGGCGCTGCCCCGTTTCAGAAACTCTCTTCGTTGCAATGATTCCTTGAGTGACATGACTTTCCAAAGTCTAACTCGGGTTTTCGGAGGTCGGCAACCTGTGGGCCTTGCCCAACCTGAATCGCGAGATCCGGTTCACTCGCTATTGATAAGGGCGAGTCGCTTGCTCCATCGACGTTTCCCTGCGGATGACCTGGGCATGACCAATTGCGGCCGGAATTCACGGCAGTCTTCGCAAGGGGGACCCGTATTGCGGCCGCTGGGCATCAGTTCGAATCGATGACGAGGTCCGTCAGCGTCACCACATCGCCCCCGTGAACGGTCGTTTTCATTGCATTCGCGAAGCGGATATCCGCCGTCACGAGTGTGGCGCCGATGCGATGTCCGAGCGCGAGATACACGCAATCATAGACGGGCCGCTCAAGTTCGAGCGCGAGCCGAATCGAGTCCGCGCAAACACGTTCGTCGTCGGACCAACGGAGTGGCATATCGGTCACGGCCGCCGCAAGCAACCCGGCATCGCCGTGAGGTATCTCACCTAGCCGAACCTTGCGCCACAGCGCATTGGCGACCTCAGATGCCAGCAGGCGTGGAGCATGCAATTCATGGCTGCCTAGAAGCAGCCGGTTCGCCGCTTCAGTATCCTCTTCCGCGACCAGCCACTTGACCGCCACGCTGGCGTCGACGACCAGACGCATCAGACCACCCGATGTCCTCTATCCCGATCCTGCCGAATGAGAACCTCGGAGGGAGTCTGGTTCCGTCCCTGGGTGCGTTCCCTGAGTCGCACTGCCAGATCTTGGAAGGATTTCCGTTTCGCCGCCATCTGATCCTCAGAAGCCGCCGACAGGATATGCCGGATTTCACTTTCCAAGGACCGATGATTTGCGACGGCACGCCGCTTGAGACGTTCCACGACATCCTGATCCAATCGGCGCACGTGAACGGTTGCCATGTCGATTGCCTAGAGCGAATGAAAGCATAATGCTATCAAATTTTGCCACGACTTGGTCGCGAATTTTCAGATGGCTGGCCACGCCCCCCGACCCGCCAGGGTCACGTGGTTCTCGATTCGGGTTCGCCTTCGGATTTATTCACCTACTGGTACGGAATCTTGTACAATATCCAGATGCCTCGAGTCACCACCTATTCCGATCTCCGTGCCCATCTCAAGAGCCATTGCGACCGGGTCGCCGAAACCGGAGAACCGCTCATCGTCAGGCGCCGAGGGGGCGCCGATGTGGCGTTGGTCAGCCTGGAAGAGTTGTCCGGGCTGGAAGAAACGGCTCATTTGTTGCGGTCCCCCGAGAATGCTCGACGACTACTTGAGTCAATTGAAGAAATCCGGTCCGGGGGTGGTGTCGTCTTGACCGTTGCGGAACTCCGCAGCAGGTTCGGACTCGATGAGTGACCGGCGAGCCGTCTTTGCGACCCGTTTCCTGCAGGACATGGAATATTGGACGCATGCCGATCGCAGGACTGCGATTCGATTGCTACGTCTCGTCCGCCAGATCGTGAAGGCTCCCTTTGGTGGCATCGGCAAGCCCAAACCACTCAAGCGTGAGTTGGCCGGATTGTGGTCGCGCCGTCTGACCCAGGAACACCGCGTCGTTCACGAGGTGGCGAAGAACGAGGTCCGTTTCCTGCAAGCTCGCCACCATTACTGAACCGTGCATCCGAAGTTCGGCTGCACGATCGGGTAAGGGCTACCGTCCGAGCAGCGACTTTCGGAGCTCTACGAGTTCCTTCTGAAGCCTCTTGACCGTCTTCACCAGCTCGGGGAACCGGTGCATCAGGATGTAGTTCCGTTTCCAGAGGGTGGTTTCCATCTCAGGTGAACCTGAGACGACGCTTCCCGGGGCGACGTCGCGTCCGATGCCCGTCTGCGCCGTCGCCACCACCCGGTCTCCGATCTTCAGATGGCCGGCCACGCCCACCTGTCCCGCCAGCGTCACGTGGTTCCCGATGGTGGTGGTCCCGGCGAGTCCGGTCTGGGCCGCGAGGATGTTGTGGGAGCCGAGGGTG
>JAPOYZ010000100.1 GCA_026706325.1 Candidatus Aminicenantota bacterium | reverse complement strand
GGCGAGGAAGGGAATCAGAAGCAGACGCACCATGGCTCAGGACCGTCCGTGGAAGGAATAGACGTATTCTTTGAAACCGTTTCGAAGCCTGAAGGAGCTGAACAACCGGAAATTGGGCATCATGCGGTTCAGGTCCGGTCGGTGATATTGAGGGGAAGGGCGCAGCAGCGAAGAAAGGTACTCGTAGCGGAGCCGCTCCGAATCGACGATCTGGAATCGGATCGGTCTCTCGGGAATGTACCGGTTCGTGGAAATCATGGTGAACAGCAAGGTCCCCGGATGGCAAAAGCGGTCCAGGTGCCTGATCAGGGCGGCGAACTCCAGTTCTTCCAGGTAGTTGAACAGGTCCCAACCCAGGATGAGGTCGAAACGGGTCTCCTCTCCGTAGGGGAAAACGTAGCCGTAGACGGCGTCATAGGAACGGGGCTCGCGGGGATCGAAGAAGTCGAAGGAGGACAAGGTCTCGTAGAGGTCTTCGATTTCGATGTGCAGGGAGCGAACGCACTGGGACAGGAATTGGAGATTCGAGGCGTAAGCCGACCCCAGGTCCAATACGCTCAATCTCCGGCGGTCCTGGACCTGATTGTAGACGATGTTGAAGCCGACGGAGGTGTGAATTTCGGCTTCCGGCAGAGTCGGTTCCGGAGCGGATCTGGGCTCAGGATTGCGGAGAAGGGACCACCGCATCACGCCTTTGGAAAGGGAGATGCGGTCTCGGCGGAGATGACCGGTTCGGAAACGACTCCCGGTGAAGCCAGCGCAGCATCCACGGTTGAGTCTTCACTTTGGGATTCTCTGCCATCGACTGCCGACGGTTCCTGTTCGTCGTCACTGTCGCCCATGTCGATGCTGCCCTTGAACCGGCAACCCTCTTCCAGAACGACTTGGGGAGCGATGAGGTTTCCCCGCACGCTTCCGGTCCCACGCAGGACGATTTTCTCTTCACCCTGGATGGTCCCTTCGACGGAGCCCTCGATGCTGACCAACCTGGCGAACATGTCCGCCTTGATCCGGCCCTCCCGGCCTACGGTGAGACTTTGCTTGGCAAGCGATAACTTTCCTTCAATCCGGCCATTGACCAACAGGTCCTGGCCTCCGCTCACCTCCCCGTGGATGACGATGGCCGCTCCGATGACGGCCCTTTCCTTCAGCCGTTCGACGGGGTTCCGTTGGATGGGGTTCCGTGGCACAGGCCCGGGTTGGATCGGGTCCACGGCAGGAATAGAAGGTTCAGGCGAATCTTTTTTCCACATTCGGCGCTCCAAGATAGGCTAGCTCTCTCTTTTATAGGCTAATACGCCGCAAGTCAACCGGGCCGGGCCGGTAGTTCCATCCATCCGAGGGCGGTACAATGCCGAAAAATCAGTCCATGAAATCGGTTGAAAGTAGAATACGGGACCTGACGAGAGAATTCTTCGCTTACTATCCGGATTATCGGTTATGCAACACCTTGGCCGTCAACGTCGAGAATGGCGTGACGAGCTACGGGGATGCGCTGTCCGCCATGTCCGGCAAGGCGCGGGCCGCCGAGTTGAATCGCGAGGCCATCGAAGAGAAGCTGAACCGCCGGAGTGTCAACGTCCAGGGCCGGACGGTGCGAATCGGCGAACTCTCCCTGGGAGAGATCCTGCGACTGGATCGGGAAACTTGCCGGACCGTGGTGGACTTCTACTTCAAGCATCCCTACGCCCATGGCCGGACCAGAAAATCGCGATGGTGGCCGAGGTGGTTTCGGACTCTCTTTCTCTCGACCATTCTGGGACACGCCAAGAGAAACGGAATCGAACTGGATTACGGCAGCTGCTTCGAGATCTTGAGGCTTTTGTGACCGGCGCGGAAGGAGATACGTGAAGCGGCCTCGAGTGGCGATTCTCCTTTTGCCGCTGGTTTTTCTGGGAGCTCTCCTCGTTCTCAGGTCCTACCGGATCGATCTGGTCCATACTGTCGTCTTGGAGGGCCTGCTGGAACGGGCCCCGGAAAAAACCCCCCGCCAACCGATCATCGATGCTTTTGAGAATGCGCGACGCCGAGCCCTGGAAACGGACCGGGCCGAGGTCTACCTGGAACAGCTATTCATGATTTCCCGGCGCTTGGAGAAAATCCAACACGTGGACGACGAACAGGTTGCCCAGATGCTGCAAATCCTAAGGCAATGAGCAGCTTTTGCTCTCTCCCCGGCCGGCGTGAGACCGACGGCATGCACCCCCGGTCGAAGGCCGTGACGACATTTGCCGCGGACTGCTAATCTATAGGCGTGTTGTGTCCGCGTTGCCGTACCCGGAGCCGTGGGAACATCTGCGCCAACTGCGGTTGGACGCCTGAAGCGCGACAGCGGTCCATTGCGTTCCAATCCGAGTCTATCCATAGGTCCCAAGGCAGGACCGCCCACGACGTGACCGCCGGCCACGGCGCCGGTAGTGGTTTCGTCGGGGAAAACCCCTCGGGATTTCAGCGTGCGAGAACCGGCCAGGGCGACGACAGGCGGATCATTGGCGTCGCCGGGAGGCCGCGATCCGGAAATCCGTCCAGGATTCATCGCCAGCAGAAGCTGAAGCTGGAGACTCTGCCTCCCACACCGCCGGTCGCAGAGGCGGTCGAGCCCGCGGTCACGGTGACCAGCCCGCCGAGGGAGATCCTCCTTTCACGGATACTGGCTGCGATCCTGGACCTCTCGTTGGCGGGCCTGATCGGTTTTTCTTTCTGTCTCCTGGCTTCCCGGGCACTGAGCCTCGACTTCTTCTCGCTTGAGTCGTTCCGGCTCGGAGGCGTCTGCACCGCCGGGATCTACCTCTTCACTTCCTTCTTCTTTCTCCTGGGCGCCGGACAAACGCCCGGAATGTACTTCACACGTCTGAGGCTGGTGAGCGAGAAACAGCAGGAGTCCATATCCGTGTGGGCCGTCGCCCTGTGGATCTTTCTCTATCCCCCGGTGACGTTGACACTGGTGGGACTCTTGTGGGGACTCGTCGATCCTTGGAGGCGGTGCATCCACGATCGTCTGAGCGGCACCCGAGTCGTCTCATTGGTCGAGCCGGTCAGCGCTCCACTTCCCGAATGAACTGATTCACCAGCGTCCGCAGGCGGGGACGGCAGCGGAACTCGACATCGGGGTCGGAAAGAAACACTTCGACAACGACGACCATGGCCGAAATCGGATCCTCCGAATCCGTTTCTGAAAACGGGTTTGCGGTCAGGAAATCCAAGGCCTGACGGAAGTCGCTCCGTTGCAGAAACCTCTGCAGCGGAAACTGTTTCAGGACCAGGCCCAGGATTTGGCAGAATGCCGGGAACCTGTTCTCGTAGAGCAGGAGGGGGACCAGGTGGTGGCTGTCGTCCAGCGGTTCGCCGGTACGAGCCGAATCGAGCAGTCTCTGGAGTTCACCGGCTGAAGCGGCGGAACGGCGCCGGCCGATGAACAGCAAGATGCCCAGGGCAATCAGGACCAGGGCGAAGACGAGCAGTAGTACAGGGTAGCTGAGGAGGGCCTGTTGCACGTGTCATCCGCCAAGCCGGCATCATCCGCTGGTGTGGGTGTGATGCTTTTATTCTACCGGATTGTGGATGAGGTGGATTCCCTCGGAAAGGGTGCCGGCGAGAAGCTCTCCCGAAGTGGACAGATGCAAGCTCGTGATACGTGGTCCGGAGCTGCCTCGATCGAACGTGCGCCAGCTGCTGCCCCCGTCGGGACTGGCATACAGGTGCCCCAGCAGGGAGTCGCTGGCGAAGACGCGCAGGTTCGATCCGCGCGCGCCGACCGAAAGGGCGGAGACGTCCAGGGGCTGAATTCCATCGGCCTGTACCCATTCGTCCCCGTTCCGGTTGCTGACGAAGACGCCTTTGCTCGTCCCGCAAAAAAGGCGCGTTGCAGACCGGCCGACGATGTTCACCCGGACTGGCGGCAGCCCGGGGGGCGGCAGCAGCCAGGTGTCCCCGCCGTCGCGTGAGCGAAACAGGCCGGAGTCGGTCCCGGCAAACAAGGTCGCCGTCGGCAAGTCATAGAGCAGGGACTGCGCTGCGCCGATATCGTCTGATATCTCCTTCTTTTCCAGCGTGCCGGTCTCCAGATCCAAATGGAAGACCCCTTGAGGCGTGGCCAGGAAGAGACCCGTCTCCTTCCGGTTCGAAAACGAAAGGTCGAGGACGGGCAGCTTGGAGACCTCCCCGACCGGCTGCCACGGCGTCTCGTCGGGGACCCCCACGAAGACGCCGGTCCCCGTCCCCAGAAACACCTTGGAGGAGAGGCGCGAGGGACGGATCGCCCGGATCGAATCCGCGCTTCCGTCCAGACCGTCGTTGAATGCGCTCCACTTCCAACCTCTTCCCTTCAGGGTGAAGAATCCGCCGTAATCGCGGTCCAGGACCACGCTGGCGTAATACACGTGGGAACGGCGCGGATCGGACTCCAGAGCGCCGATCTGCCGGTGGACGAATCCCCGGTTGGATGGGGAGAAGGTGGCGCCCCCGTCGTCGGAGCGAAGGATGCCGGCGTCGTCGGAACCCACCAGAATCACCGAAGGCCGGTGGGGATGCACGGCCACGGCGTTCAGGACCACCCCGGAGATCAGCTGCTTCCAGGATTTGCCGGCGTCTCTGGTGACGAACAGGCCCTTGGTGGTTCCGGCGTACAGGGTTGCCGGGTCGGAGGGATCCATCTGGAGCGCACGGGTTCTCCTCGCCTCCTTGGGCAGTCCGTTCTTCAACCTGGACCACTTCTCGCCGCCATTGTCCGACTTGTAGATTCCGGAGCAGGCGCCCGCGTAAATGGTGTCGGGCTTGCCGGGCTCCACGACCATGGCGAACAGGTCGCTGTCATCGGCCATTCCCTTGTGGATCGGGACCCACTTGCGGCCCAGGTTGGCGGTCTTCCACGCCAAGTGGAAAGTTCCCACGAATAGGGTCGGCGGATTCTGGTCATCGAAGGCCAGGGAGTCGACGTTGTAGAGACTCCTGTATCCGCGCGTGATCCGGTCCCAGGTCTTGCCCCGGTCTCGGCTCAGCAGCGCGCCCTCCAAGATCCCGATGGCGATGATGGACGGGTCCGACGGCGCGATGGCCATGGCGCGGATGGTGCTGTCGTAACGGCCCAGGGCGATCGGCTCCCATTCCAGGCCTCCGTTCTCGGAACGGAACAGTCGTCCGCGGGCGGCTTTCAGTTCCCAAGCGGCGGCATAGAGGGTGTCCGGATCCGAGGGGTCGAAGGCCAGGTTGTCCACCACGAGATCCCTGCGTCCCAATCCGGGATCGATTCGAGACCAACCCAGTCCCGTGTTCCGCGAGACGTAGATCTGACCGTCACTGGTGCCCAGATAGAAGGTGTCGGGTTTTCCGGGATGGACGGCCAGAGAACGAACGTCTCCTCCGAACGGGCCCAGGACGACGGAATCCGCGTTGCCCGTCAGGGACGAATCCACCATTGCCAGGGTGAACCAGCAGATGAGAAACGTCCGGCTGCGCGCCCGCCAAATGCTCCTGGGATCATTCATGGCGTCTATTCTACCCCGTTCGTCACTTGTGAAGAATGCCGAAGTCTTCGTTTCCGCCGCGCCGTTGTCGAGAACGCCGCGTTCCATGCCAGCATCGCCCAGACAACTTCCTCGCTCAATTCCCCCGGCTCAGTTTTCTCTCTACCCGGATTTCCACCGTGCATGTGGAGGTGTTCTCCGAATCGCTCAGCTCCGCAGAGATGGTGTAGACGCCTTCATCCAGTCCCGTGGAGTCGAATCGGGCCGAATCCCCCTGCAGCGATACGGCGCCCCCGCTGGCAATCCAGGTAATACTCAGGACGTCGTCGTCCGGATCCACGGCGTGGACCTGTATTTTGGTCCACTCCCCTGACTTGACCGTCTGGCGGCCCGGATGGCAGCGGATCACGGGAGGACGGTTGATCTTTCTCTGGATGACCAGTTGGGCCGTCCAGCCATGTCGGCCGGGGTCCGGCACCCCGAGCCGGCCGGGGTCCGTGCCGTTGAGGTTCAAACTGTAACCGGCCGAGAGTTGGAACCAGCGACGGGAGAGGAGCCGCATTCCCAGGTGTAGTTCGAGAGGCGCCTCGAATCGGGAACCGCCGAAGCGGGTTCCGGCCAACTCGGCTACGAACGTGGCCTCATGACCCAGTGGGAAGTCCAGACCCAGGCCGTAGTCGAACTGGTATCCGGGGATCGCTTCCGGTTCGTCGCCGGAGTAGAGGAAACCTCCGTTGACCGTGAGTCTGGCGAGGGCGGCGATTTGATGCGAGATGAGAATATCCAGTCCCAATCCCGGCCCCGGCGGAGCCGCTTCGGAGAAAGCGGCTGGGAATCCGTTCGAAGTGGAGACTCGCACTTTGGGCTGGAGGGCGAGTCCGAAGGGATGTCCGTGGCTGGGCGACCGCAGATTCAGTTTCAATCCGGCCCACAAGTCTCCGGAAGACGCTCCGGAGGAAAGGTCCGGATGGGCGGAATGGGAGGGCAGGGCCGAGCTGTCGCCGGGGAGATTGATCTCGGTGAGGACGCCCGCGGGATGCGAACCCAACCACTTCCGTGCTTCCCAGGAGAGGAATCCCTCCAGGTAGTCGCGAAGTCCCAAAGTGAACGAGACGGGAAAGTGGGTGATTGGGGCTTGCCCGGCCAGTCTGTGGAACCGGGCGTGATGCAGCCCCAGGCTGAATTCACCGGTTCGAAGGGTTTCGGGGGTAGCCAAGTTGAAGAGGCCGGTCGACCCCTTCCAACTGGGACGCAACTGCTTGATTCTGTTGCGTCCGGCGGCAGCGGCCGTATCGGGGAGCAGGATCACGAACCACAAAGCGGCCAGCGTGACGCGTCTTCCCATGCCTGCAAAAGTCGATCGGGACGTTTCCCTGGTGCTCCGGAATCGGTGGGGACGGCGAATGGCCGGCGGGTCCTGGCGAGGAATTCCTCTAGGTTCCGGCGTCAGGCCGAACGACGTCTCCGTTGACGTTGGTGTCGTTCAAGCCGGCGTAGTCGTCGAAGTATTCGTCCTCGTAGTCGGAGTCTTCAAAGTCGTCGGTGTCGTCTTCGTCCTCGAACTCGTCGTACAGATCGTCTTCCTGCGCCAAGATGCTTGCAGTCATCGATTGAGTCTCCAGCGCGATTATCCGCTGCCCGCCTCACCTGGGAGCCTGCGCCGCAGAAATCAATCTACTGCAAAAGCGGGGAATCGGTCCATATTCGTGCGATTTCTCGGCGAATAGAACAACTATGCACCTCAAAATCGTGAAAATCTGTCCTCGATTCCCCACTTTCTCGCTACGATCAATTCTACGGCGCAGACTCCCAGTTCAACTCACCTGGCGGGGAATCTCTTCATACTCTTCCGTAGTAGAGTGGTTGCGAAGTGAAATCCTTGGGTGCGTTGTTGGAAGTGGTTGCGGTGGCTGTGGGTGGCCTGGTCCTGGCATCGCCGGCAATCAGTTTCCTGGGCTTGTCCGCCCAGGACATCTACGGGGACGTCCCTCATCTCGTCCTCTATCTGATGCTGGAAACGTCGTTGACGTTGGGCATCATTCTGATCCTGTTGTGGACCGGGGGCCGCAGCCTCCGGGACCTGGGATGGGCCAAACGGGGCTGGTGGAAGGAGTCGTTGGCCGGGGTGTCGGTCGTGCCTCTCCTCTTCGGCGCCACTTTTCTGGTGGGGTTCCTCTTCCCGATCGTTCTACCCCAGTACGTCTCCGAGTCGAATCCACTGTTGGAGATGATCCAGGACGGGACCGACCTGGGATTGCTGCTGTTAAGCAGCGTTCTTGTCGGCGGGATCAAGGAAGAAGTTCAGAGAGCCTTCATCCTGGTCCACTTCCGGAACCATCTCGGCGGAGCGGTTCCGGGATTGATCCTCTGGAGTGTTTTCTTCGGAGCGGGGCACTCCTTCCAAGGCGTCGACTTCGCCGTGGCTGCGGGTGTTCTGGGGCTGCTCTTCGGACTTCTCTACCTCTGGAGAGGACATCTGGCCGCTCCCATCGTGGCCCATGCCCTCTATGACGTGGTCACGCTCCTGATCTTCTGGGGATTGCTCCGCTCGTAGCGCGGCTCCAGACTGTCGAGCGCCCGCCGCGCGGCCTTCTGTTCGGCCCTTTTCTTCGACGTGCCCCGGGCCCGTGCCAACACCAGGTTCAGACCTCGAACCTCGACCAGAAAAATCTTGGAATGCTCCGGACCCGACTCCCGGATCACGGCGTAGCTCGGTTCTCGTCCTCCCAGCACGTGCAGGCGCTCCTGCAGCCTGGACTTGTAGTTTCCCAGTTCGAGTTCGTTCCGGGCATCCTGCTTGAGATGATCTCGAAACTGGCGCAGCACGAAGGCCCGGGCCGCCTCCAGTCCGCCATCCAGATAGATGGCGGCGATGACACTTTCGAAGGCGTCGGCCAGTATGGTATTTCGCCTTCGACCTCCCGTCTTCTCTTCGTTGGGGCTCAACCTGAGATACCGTCCAAGGCCCAAGCGCCCGGACAGGTTGGCCAACTCGGACTTGGAGACGAGAAAGGAACGGGTTTTCGACAGCTCTCCTTCGGGCCGATCCGGGTTGGCCAGGTACAGCGACTCGCTGATGATCAGTTCCAGAACCGAGTCCCCGAGAAACTCGAGGGACTCGTAGTGCTGTCCCGGTGTCCCCGCTTCGTGAGCGAAGGACCGGTGGGTAAGGGCCCGCTCCAGAACACGAATTCGGTGAAAACGATGGCCCAGGCGGCCTTGCAGGCTTTTGAGATCTTTCTGGAAGGAGGCAGGCTGACGGCGGGAGTGAGGTCGGATCCAGGCCCGTAAGCGGACCGACAGCCCGGACCATAAAAGAAGGATTCTTTTCAAGTATCGACCCGGGATGCAGTTTCGGCCTTGTCTGGAACGGATCGATCTGGCGTCAAGGATTTTCTGTCGGAGGGGCCTCTCCCACGTCCGGAAGGATGAACTGCTGCATCTCCTGATTCTGGAGTTCTTGAAGCGCTGCTTCCTTGGCGGCCTTTTGCTGCATCAGGTACTCGCGCTGCTGTTTGATGAGATCCTCGATGCCATCCGTCTTCTTGTG
>JAPOYZ010000204.1 GCA_026706325.1 Candidatus Aminicenantota bacterium | reverse complement strand
TCTACCAGCACTTGACCCAGCACTTGAGGGGCGGAAACCGACCATCCTCCTCCCTGTGTATCTTCGACCACGTTCTGCGGATTCCCCGAATCAAGCGCGAGCAGTTGTGCGCTCCAGGAGTGAGCTATCGTGTATATCGCGCCTCTCATGGGGATCGACAACTGCACATCCTCGTCCAGAGGAGGATCGAAAGGAATCTCCAACCCCCTGTCGGTCATTCCGGCGCCCACCACCTGACTGCCAGTGCCTTCCAGGCCGTCGACGGGCGCATCCGGGTCGAGGGTCACCGGCCCCGGAACCGCGATGATCAGCCGCTCGACACCGCTGTTCTGCCCTGAGATCTCCAAATCGAGAGCGTATGTAAATGTCGTGTCCCTCCCCATCTCCACGGTCGACGGCGAAACCCGCCCCAAAGCTGATTCCGCGGGTACGTCCTCCGCAGAGAATTCCACCGTGATACTCCGAAACCGGGGCGTGACGACCTCCACCCCCGTCGACAGAAGTACCCGGTACTGGAACTGGCTCGCGGGCTCGGGCGACTCGACGAAAGTATTGCTGTCCTCGTACGCGTATTCCCTCGTCCACGCACTCCAGGCGCCGTCCACCATCGTCCTGAATTGGAAAGCGACCGACGTGCCGACCGGTACGTCCGCCTCCCAGGTGATCCTGCCGATGTTCTTGCCGCCCTGTTCATCGAGATCGAGGGGCTCGGATTCGAACGTCCCGACGGCACTGTAGGCCTCACCGTACACCTCGATCTCGGCCACATCCGGGGAACTGACCCCGTCAATCTCGGCGACTACAATCCGTATGTATCGCGCCAGGGCGGGCTCAAAACGGACCGTCGTCTCCTCGTACTCGGTGATCCCGTGCAGCACCGCGACCTCCGACCAGCGGAACTGGTCCTCGCTCACCTGCACCGAATACCCCTTCAGGGAATTGATGAAATAGCTGCCCGACCTGCCCGAAGGCGCCTTGGTGATCACCCGGACCCCGCTCACCCTGCGGATCTCCCGCAGGTCCATGCTCACATGCTTGTTCAGGGCATTGGCACCGGGCGTCCACGAACTGGTCAGCACCCCGTCGTTGGCTTCCAGAACGCTGGAGGGCTGCCCCAGGGCCAGGTTCCGGCCTTCTATCGAGCTCAGCGCAATCCCCCCTTCCGAGGTCCCGATGTCCACGTCTCCGGGATATCCCGCCACAGGCACGACGGATAGATTCGTACGCCCCGCTATCCGGGTCAGATCCAGGGTGCCGGACTGAACCAGCGGGGCCTTGCTCCAGTCCACCTCCGCCAGGTCCGGATCCTCGCCGGACCATCGCCATGCACCCTCCCGCTCCTCCCGATTCCCCACCTTCGTTCCGGTGCGCTGCGCACCGGTCTCCAGCTCCACCAGCAGTCCGCTCCCGTTCCCCATCCCTTCACTGGTCACCCGCACCAGGATTTCATTGGTGCCCCGGTCGACCGATACCTGGTAAGTCTCCATCGTCGTCCAGTCGTCACCGGACCCGACACTCGTACCATTCAGCCACAGCTCGTACCCATCCACCGCGGTCAGCCGAATCTCCCCATCCCCCGCTGCATCGGCTTCGAACTCGCTGAAGTACCACGTCGTACTGTTCCAGGAGGCCTGCCGGCATATCCCCGAACCGCACTCCATCTCCGACGCGACAGGCGCCGGTAAGGTGAGCAGGAAAACCGACAGAATCAGGCTCCTGAGCTGTTCGTGGCTGCGCTTCATCATTCGGACCGCCTCGAAATCACGCAAGAAAAACCACCTTAGAAAACAAGAGGTGGAGGAAGGACATTGCCCTCCTCCACCTCGGTTACACGATCGGCGACCTCTTTACTTGAGCAAGGTCATCTTCTTGGCCTGCTCGTAGTCCCCGACCTTCAGACGGTAGAAATAGATGCCGCCGCCAACGGCCTGTCCGCCGTCGTCGTTCCCGTTCCAACTGGTGCGATAGGACCCCGCCGACAGGAATTGGTTAACCGGCGTGGACACTATCTGGCCCTGGCTGTTGAGTATCGTCAACTTCGCATGGCCGTCGGAGGGAACAGCGAACTCGATCGTCGTCTGCGCGTTGAACGGGTTGGGATACGCATCGCCCAGGTCAAACGCGTCCGGCGTTGCAGCGGAGGTTTCCTCGACCACGGTCACCTCGGTGCCGATCAGAGCCTGCTCGATCCGGAAGGGCCAATGGGCGACCTGATAGCCACCGAACTCGTCGTTCCAACCTTCCTCCTCGCCGACGCCCTTCTCGGCGGTCAGGATATAGAGTCCGTCCCAGTCGGACTGCTCGTGGACCATGTTCGTCCCCGTACCGGTCGCCTCGTGATTGCTGAGCGGGATATTGGGGCCCTGGGCGTGGAAAATGCCGGCGCCATCGGGGCCGTAGACCGCTCCATAGGCCGGCTGGCGGGACATGTCTCCCTTCGAGCCCTCAGTCATGAAGACGAACCCCGGGATCTCCCCACCGGAGATCGAGACCGAATGAGACTCACCATCCGTCACAGGTTCGACACCCAGTGCCTGGGCTTCGCCCGCCCAGATGTTGTCGTTGAATCCGTCCCCGGTGTGGTTCTGGTAAATGAGGTCGCCGTCCCAGTCGACTTTGATCGGAACCCATGGGATCGAACTTGGACCCCAACCGCCAGCGGACATGACGAACCCTTCCTCGTCGATCGATATGCAGTTGATCATGCTCGCCGCGAGAGTCGTTTCGGTAACTTCCGGGTCGTGACCGTACTGCTCCCACACCATGTACTCGGAGACGTCGATGATGTCGGTGACTTCGCCTGTGCTGGAATCCAACTGGTAGATACCGGCGGACGGGGGATCGTTGAACCACCCGTTGCCCATATACAGGAAACCCTCGTGATACTGCAGGGAGAAGAAGAAAGTGCCATCCTCGCCCTGGGCGATATTCTCCCCTGTCTGCCAGCTGTTCGGCGGTTCCCCGAAGCCGTCCATGGGCTCGGAGGTCTGCGAATCCCAGTCTATGGTAACGCCGATGACGCCTACGCCGGCATAACCGTACATCCAGTTCCTGGAGAAATCTTCAGGATCGATGGCGACGCCGTGTGCCTGGCCATTCAGGATCTGTATCGGGTTCCCTTCGTCGTTGGTCAAACCGTAATCCGGCAATTCGGTTGTGTATGCGGAGAGGATGTCGAAGGGGTCGTCGGCTTCCAGCCAATTTCCCGGGGGGATCGGATACAGTGTGAAGCCGCCACCCATACCGCCGAGGAGGTGGCTTCTCGGCCCGCCCAGATCGTTGGCGCAACAGCCACCCAAACGGGCGGGGACCATGTACATGTATCCCTGGCCCTGCATGACCTTCACCTCGGAGCTGCGCATCCGGAATCCGTACCCCGTGACGGCAACCCAGTTGGCGTCGGTGATGTTGTCGTAGCCCAGAACATAGAGGGTGTAGGTGCCCGGCTCGACGTCCTCTCCGGCCCAATCGGTGCCATCCCACAGGCAGGTATGCGATCCCACGTCGAACTGGCCGCACTCGACCACTTTCACCATGTTGGGGATCCCCTCTCTGCGAAGCAGCGCGTGGCCGCCATTCCACTCGGGTCTCCCCGGGCCGCCGAAACCGCCTGGAGTGGGCTGGTCCTTGGTGTAAATCGCCAGATAGACCGTGGCCTGGGTACCGGACAGAGTAAAGGGAACCTCCGCGTTGCCGCTGAAATCGTATTCCACATCACCCACTTCAATCCCGAGCATCGTCAGATCCTCGCTCCGCACGTACTCGTAGCCGGCGGTCCCCGCGTACGTCAGGGACGCACAAAGGGTGAGGATTGCAACGGACATCAAAGTCAATTTGACTCTCATCTCATGCTCCTTGGTTCGACATGATGAATGGTAATGCCTTCGCCGAGCCGTGAGTCCGGCAAAGTCCGCTTGCTGCTCTCTGACAGTTTACTTACCGGATCTTCTCCTTTCTGCTCCTTTCGGCAGCCTGTCGGTTTAAGTGACATCGCACTCGCCTGATTGCCCTACGACGTACCGGGCACTATCACAAAATCATAGCCTTTGACGCTGACATTCTTTACCTGCGAACTGACCGTCAAGCGATGGTACTGCTCGAACGGATACCACTTCTTGACCCCGGTTTCGAGTACCGAGACCGACGGCTCCTCCCCAGGAGGCTCAACTCCGATGATCCTCAAAGCCCTGGTCTCGTCGAAGGGGTCCATCTTTTGGAAACCGTAGTTCACGTAAGCGCACAGACTGTCCTTGAGGATCGCAAAAACCTTCACCCCCTTCAGATCGTTCCATTTGATATTCCCGTACGGCTGACTCCCCAGCTGCGGGCGGTAGGCGTCGGGTTCACCGAAGCGCGCGACCAGTTCCTCCACGCTGCTGCCGAGCACGAAGTGGACATCGAGATAGGTTTCGCCTTCGGGATTCCTCGCCGCCTTGAGGGCTGCAATTTTTGCACTTTCGTCCTGTGCGTCTTCCCCCCTCTCGGAACAGGAAACGAGTTGAAAACCGCAACAACCTAATACGAAAACACCTCGAATCCCAAGCATTTCTGTCCCTGAATACCCCGGGGAATCACGACGTCCCCAGCAGGGCCTCCGCTTTCTTTTCGGTAGCGAGCACGATCTTCTCGATCCCGATCCGCTTGGCCGTTTCCATCAGATCGAGGACAAGCCCGTGCCGGGTTTCCTTGTCGGTGCGAATGATCAGCGTCACCACCCTCACTCCCTCCTTCTCCCGCGCCAACACGCCCTCCACGCTCTCCATCGTCACCGGATGGCGATTCACCTCCATCACCCCGGCGCGGTCGATCGTCGCCACCAGCTTCTTCTCCTCGATCATCGCCGCCTCTTCCGCCTCGGGCAGAAAAACCTTCAGCCTGTACGGCTCCTGGAACACCGTCGTCACCATGAAGAAGATCAGCAGCAGGAATACACAGTCGATCAGCGGAGTCAACTCCATCTCCCCCGACTCGACACCGCCCTCCCGACGTTCCGGTCCCATTTTCAGGACCCCTGCAACTTGGCGAAGGCGATCCCCTTCACACCCACACCTCTCGCCGCATCCACCACCTCCACCACCCGGGACTGGGCGACATCCCGGTCCCCCTGGATGATCACGTTGTCGTTCCGATTCTCAACCATCGCGCGCTCTATCCGGACCCGCAGTTGTCCCGGGAGCACTTCCTCACCGCCGATTTCAATGCGGCCGTCCCGTTCGACGATGATGTTGATATCCTTCTTCTCCTGCTGCTCGGTGGCCTGCGACGCCCTGGGCAAATCGACATCGAGTCCCCGTGCATGGATGAAGACGGTGGTAACCATGAAGAAGACCAGCAACAGGAAAACGCAGTCGATCAGGGGGGTCAGATCCACCGTTTCTTCGGTGATGAAGCTCTGTTTTTCTCGGTGACGGGCCATATTTCCTCCGAGATCTCGACGATCTCACCCGTATCTCGTCGACCTTGAGAACGGCGTTTGTCATCCTCGCGGTGCCCGAGATGGACTGCAACTCGCCAGGAGCAGGGGGGGTCGCTCCAGCCTGTCGTGAAAATCGTTTCAAATGGTACTCCATCCCATCTTGCCATCCAAGCAAAAAACGCGGCGTGCATGGCGCCAGGCCGGCTGCAATGAGTACTATCGCCTCGATGCCGTTCTCGGGATTCATAACCCGGCCGCTGCCGCGCAACGGCTGGTTGTCGTCGCTCCTGTGTAGCGTCCAGCTGGCAGCGCAGCCGCTCCCTGCAGAGATCGACCTTGCCGCGGTCCGGGATCTCGTTTCCGAGGAGCGCGTCGCCGGGACCCTCGCGCACTTCGCCGGGCAGGAATCCCGCGTGGCCGGATACCCCGGGGCCGACGCGGCTGCCCGTTACATCCGGGAGACCTTCCGCGACATCGGGCTGGCTGGAATCGAGGCCCATGAATACGACGTCTCCGTCCCGGTGGAGAGGGCGCCCGGCAGCCTCCGGGTCACCTCCACCGGGGAGACCGCCCCGCTGCACGGCCTGTGGCCCAACCTCGTCAAGACCTCCACCTTGCCCGATGGCGGGAGGATGGCGCGCCTGATCGACGGCGGCGACGGCTCCCATGCCCATCTCGACGGCAGGCAGGTCGAAGACGCGGTGGTGCTGATGGACTTCAACACCGGCGACGCCTGGCTCAAGTGCGCCTACCTCGGAGCCGCCGGGGTGGTCTTCATCGAACCGGACTCGACCGTGTACCTGGAGGGTGAGCGCAAGTTCCTGACGATGCCTCTCGACCTGCCGCGCTACTGGGTCCCCCGGGAAGAGGGGGTCCGCCTGCGCGAGCGCATCTCCATGAGCCCCGCGGGCGAGGTCGAGGTGCACATCGAGTACCGGATGGACTGGGAGCGGCGCCCGGCGTGGAACATCCTCGGGACCATCCCCGGGACCGGTTCGGAGCTGCGGGACGAAGTCATCGTTCTCGAGTCGTACTACGACGCCATGTCCGTGGTGCCGGCGCTGGCCCCCGGCGCCGAACAGGCGGCCGGCATAACCGCCCTGATCGAGCTGGCCCGCTACTTCCGCCGCAACCCGCCGCAGCGCACCCTGGTCTTCCTGGCGACCTCCGCCCACCATCTCGGCCTGCGGGGGATCGACGATTTCATCCAGCGCTACCTGCGCCGCGAAGACCCGTTCGTCGACCGCATGCTGATCCGGCGCGTCGTCGATGCGGCCCTGGAGCGGGACCTCATCGAGCGGGAGGGAGTCAGGTACCGCCTCGGCAGCCGGGAGTTCCTCGGCAGGGAGGGACTGGTGCGCGGCGCCGCCGACGGGGACTCCACCCTGGTCCGCCGCGTCGCCCTGGCGGCGATCGGGGAGGGGCTCGTCGCCCGGCCGCCGGGGGGTCGGCTCTCGTATGGCGGCCGCGAATTTGCGAGCGTGGACGCCCTGGTCGAAACGCTGATCGGCGACGGCGGTCTGCTCCTGGCGCTCTACAGGGACTGGGTCGGCCCCAAGGCCGGCCCGCTCTCCGTCAAGCTCTTCATCAGCCTCGACCTGTCGACCCGGACCGACGAGCTGGGCGTCTGGAACAGCAATTCCGAGTTCTACTTCCAGCGCTACTTCGCCCCGTTCGGCAAGAGGTTCATGGGGTACGCCGGCGAAGTGGCCGACGCCCTGGGGTACCGCCGCGAAGATGTGCTCGTCAACGGCATCAGCCCCGGCGGAGGGATGACCTGGGATTCCTTCGTTCCCGGCGAGATCTCCGTCAACAGCGAGATGGTGCTGGCCGCCGGCACCCCGGCCCTGGCCTTCGTCACCGTCAACGATGCCCGCTTCGTCGTCGACACCCCCCTGGACCGCCTGCCGGGGGTCGACGCCGGCAATCTCTCCCGCCAGATCCGCGCCCTGGCCGCCATGTTCCACATGGCCTTCGAGGATGCCGGCCTGTTCCCGGATTTCAAGATGCGGCTGAAAGACTCCCTGGGGTCGCTCACGGCGCGGACCATGGTCTTCCCGCGGCGCAGCATCGTACCCGACCTGCCGCGGGCAGGGGCCGTAGGGGTGGTCCGCACCGGCAAGAAGAAGTCGAGCAAGGGGGTGCGCGGCGAGTTCTACGAGATCGTCGACGGCGACGGCGCCTTCTACATCAACCGCATCCGCATGGCCGAGCACGGCATCAGGCAGCTGCAGATCGAGGGGTACTACATGGACCCCGCCACCGGGCGGATCACCTACGCCCCGGACCGCGGCCGGCAGGGAAGCGTCTACTCCATGAGGGTCGCCATGGACTGGCGCGACAAGCACTGGCAGGTGGTGCTCTTCCCGTGCCTCGCCTACAACCTCTACGACCTCGTCGACCCCCAGTACCTGACCAAGCTGTCCCGTATCTCCGTGTTCAGCGAGGCCAACACCGCGCCCCTGGAATACGGGTACACCCTCGGGGAAGGGCCGTCGGCAAGGGACGAGCCGGTGGGAGTGCTGTTCGCCCGCGACGGGGACCGCATCAAGCTCGGGCTCGGCGCCGACATCCTCGGTTTCCGCTACCTGCTGCTCAACTCGGCGGTCTCCGACGACACGGGAGGGGCGCTCGGCCGCGGCTACCGGATCGACCCCGGCACCTCGTTCGCCCGCACCACCTATCTCGCCGCCCGCGACATGTGGAACCTCGACGAGGCGCGCATGCGCGAGCTCACCGGCTTCGGCATCGAGAACCGCCGTCTCGGCAGCCTGCACCGGCAGGCGCGCGCCCACCTCGAAGCCGCCGCAAAGGCGATGGAGCAGCGCCGCTGGAGCGAGTTCGTGCGCCGCACCCGCGCCGCCATCGGCCTCGAGTCGCGCGCCTACCCCGACGTCAAGGGGACGCAGAACGACGTGATCCGGGGCATCGTCTTCTTCATGGCGCTGGTCATTCCGTGCGCCTTCTTCGCCGAGCGCCTGCTGATATCAGCGGCGACGATCAGGAACCAGATCACCGGGTTCGCCGCCGTGTTCCTGGCGATCTGGGTCGTCCTGTCCCTCGTCCACCCGGCGTTCGATCTCGGCAATCCCTTCGTGATCCTTCTCGCCTTCGTCATCCTCGCCCTGGCCGTTCTCGTCATTTCCATTGTCAGCGGACGCTTCAGCGAGCAGATGAGGAAGCTGCGCACCGAGGTCGCCGTCATTCACGATACCGACGTCAGCCGCTCGGGGGCCTCGCTGGCCGCCTTCCAGCTGGGGATCTCCAACATGAAACGGCGCAAGCTGCGCACGGCGTTGACCTTCGCCACCCTGATGCTGCTGACCTTCACGGTGCTCTCGTTCACCTCGATCCAGACCTCCCTCGAGTTCTACGAGTTCCGGCGCGACAGCGAGGGCCTCTACGAGGGCATGCTGATCCGCAACAAGGCCTGGACCCCCCTGGAGGAGTCGGTCCTCGAGTACGCCGACAACGCCTTCGGCGACATCGCCGTGGTGGCCCCGCGCAGCTGGTACGGCCACAAGGACAGGATCCACATCAAGATGAAGCGCGGCGGCAAGTCGCATAACGCCCTCGGCGTGCCCGGCCTGACGCCGCC
>JAPOYZ010000555.1 GCA_026706325.1 Candidatus Aminicenantota bacterium | reverse complement strand
CAGCTCTGAAACAGGTGCCTTCCCGATATCGGCGTCGAACCATGCGGCGGGCGCAAACATACAGGGGTGGCGTTTCCGATCGGTCGACAAGCGGGCAACCAATCGGTTGCGGCGGATCCGGGCCCTTCAGATCCAGCCGCTGCTTTCCCTGCGCACCAGGGAAGCCATGGCGTCGAGCCAGCGGGGATGGCTGTGGAGGCAGGGAACGAGGTGCAGACGGCCGCCCCCGGCAGCGCGGAAGATCTCGTCCCCTTCACGTCCGAGCTCGTCGAGAGTCTCCAGGCAGTCGGCGGTGAATCCCGGAGCCACGACCCCGAGGCGCCCGCCGTCGCGTCCCAGCTTCTCCAGCACATCCTCGGTGTACAGCTGCAGCCACTCCTCCCTGCCGAAGCGGGACTGGAAACCCAGGTGCCAGCGTTCGCGATTCAGGCCGAGGGCCCCGGCCAGAAGGGCGGCGGTCGTCTCGCACTGAAGGCGATAGGGATCCCCTTCGACGACGTAGCGTTCGGGAATGCCGTGAAAGGTGATCAGGAAGCGGTCCGGCGGATCCTGCACGGGGGCGAGGGAATCTTCCAAGACGGACCTGAGACTGTCGATGTAGTCGCAGTCGTCGAAGTAGGGCGGAACGAAGCGCAGCGCCGGCATCGAGCGCCTGCGGTCGAACAGGAACGTTCCGCTTCGTCCCAGAGCGGCTTTCGCGACCGCGTCGTAGACGGATCCGGTGGTCGACGCCGAGAACTGCGGGAACATCGGCAATACCACGATGCGGTCGATCTTTTCCGCCTCCATCCGCCCCATGGCGCTCTCGATTCCCGGCTCGCCGTAACGCATCCCCAGAACCACCCGGTAACGGTCTCCCAGACGCTGCTGAAGTCCGGTTTCCTGGGCGCGGGAGTGGAGCAGGAGCGGGGAGCCCTGGTCGGTCCAGACGTTTCGATAGAGGGCGGCGGAGCGAGCCGGCCGCCGCCGGAGAACGAAGAGGTGCAGAACGGGCAGCCATTTCCAGCGCGGCAGGTCGATGACGCGAGGGTCGGACAGGAACTGCTTCAGGTACGGCCGCAGGGAGGCCGCGGTGGGGGCGGCCGGGGTACCCAACTGGGCGACGAGAACGCCGATCGGGGGTGAAGCTCTACTCATGGGGCAGCTGCCCGTCGGCACCGGAAAAACAGCGTTGATCCCGGCAGTGGGCCGGGGTACCTTGCACCCGCGGAGGCAACGCCGGGCGCTGCGGAAAGCAGGCCCCGGCCGGGCTCTTCTGCGCAATCAACCAAGGGGGAACAGACCACCATGCGCTGCATTTTCGTCGGCATCGAGTACGCGGGAAAAACGACATTGATCAATCTGCTCAAGGAGTATTATGCCAGGCGCCGACAGCCCGTCCATATGGACGATCACTTCACCATTCCGGATTCGACTCTCAGTCCGTCGTCCCGTGAGGAGATGGTGAACTACCCCGACGACGTCAAGGAGCGCATGCAGCGGATGCAGATCCAGTACCACATCGAGGTGATCCGCAACTACGCACACGTGCTGATCAGCGGCTGGCACATCGAGGAGAGCATCTACTCGGAGTTCTACGGCAACGACCCCGACAGCCCTTATTATCCCAATTTCTGGCACGCCAACAAGCGCACGCACGAGGCCCTCGTGCACGAAGCCCGCGTCCCGGACATTGTCCTGGTTCACGTGACTGCAAGCGACGGCGCCATTCGGGAACGGATGACCTCGGATCCGCACCGGTACCAGATCATCAGGGAAGGGGACATCGGCGCCCTGAAACGCCGCTTCGAGGAAGAGTGCGACCAGTCGCTGCTCGGCAAAAGGGGCAGGATCGACCTCGATACCACGGACAGGACGCCCGGTCAGTCGCTCGACGAGCTGCTGCTGAAATCCGAGCCGATGATCACCCCGGGGGAGCTCGCCATCCGGGCCATGGCGGTTCCCGACGGCGACTACGAGGTCGTTTACGAAAACGGCGTGCGCAAAACCGTGCCCGCGGGAAGGCGCGGGTGATCCGTCCGGCCTCAATCGGGAACCTCGCGGCTCTGGTCTGTCTCTGCGCGGCCGTGGAGGCCGTCCCTCTCGACAGTCTGAAAGCCGACGCCCGGCGACTGCTTGCACCGCCGCGGCTGCATCTGGTCCTTGCCGGGGTGGCCGTGGGCGGGCTGGCAACCCGCATCGACGACCGGCTGGAATGGGAGCTGCCCGGAGGCGGCATCCCCGGTGCCGCCTTCGATCTCGCCGGGTACTACGGTTCTACCGGAAAAACGGCCGCCGCGGGAGCCGTTCTGTGGACCCTGGCCAGATGGCGAGAAGCGGACGGCTGGAGAACCCAGTCCGAGGAGGTGCTGCGCAGTATCGCCGCTGCCGCCCTCATCGTCGCCCCCCTGAAGCTCGCTACCCGCAGGCGCAGGCCGGACGGGGGCGACAGGCTGTCGTTTCCATCCGGTCACACAGCCACGGCATTTGCCCTTTCATCCGTTCTCGCCCGCCGCCATGGTTTTCGGATCGGATTGCCGGCCTACGGTTTGGCGGTGCTGGTGCCCGTGGGGCGCGTCGGTGAAAAAAAACACCACTTTTCCGACGCGGTGGCAGGGGCCTGCATCGGCGCGGCGGCAGGGTGGGCGGTAGGAATCGGCCACGGCAACCCGGCCCTGCGGGCCCGATTCGATCCGGCGGGAATGAGGGCCCACTGGGCCTTCTGAACATCCGGGTCGGGGATTCCCCGATCAACCATCTCGGGACCGTACCGTTCTAACTCTGCGGCCCCCAAGGGGTTGCAGGCTTCCGGGAGAGGACGGCTGCCGGTTCTGCCCAGGGGTTCTTCAGGGCCATTGAAGCTTACTTTTCCACGGTTGGCCAACAGGCAGCGGATTTCTGGGATTTCACTGCGAATCATAGTGGCCGAGAATCGCGATTGTCAGTATGATTATACAAATTCTGTTTGAAGGAAGGCTGCAACAGGCAGGACCATCCGCGAAGGAAAGGTGCCGGAACATGCTGATTGACCACAGAATTAATCGCGTGACAACGCAACCATACCATCCGCGAAGGAAAGGCGCCGGAACATGCTAATTGACCACAGAACCAATCGCGTGACAACGCATCCACTCCGTGGCGGATGCGCGGCCATAGTCTCCCTGGTCGCCCTGCTCTGCACCTCTTCCTCCTGGGCTCAAATCGGCTCGACTCCGTCATTCGGGGACGGGATCACTATCCCAGACCAGGTCTATATTGCAGACTGGGCAATCGAGCAGGTGCAGTTTCCGGAGGCTTCGGGAGGGGACGGCGAGTTGGAATACTACCTGCTTCAAGAACTTCCGGAGGGCTTGGTATTTGACAAAGTCTCGAGGACTTTATCGGGTACACCTACGACCCCCCAAGCTCGGGCCTTATACAATTTTTATGCCATAGACGCCGACGGCGATGAAAACGACACCTTCTTTTTCATCGAGATACTCGAAGATTTGATGCCGGGCTTCACTGAAGATGTCGGGGATCAGATCTGGGCGGAAAACCAGGAGATCGAGCCGTTGGTGCTGCCAACGGCGGAGGGAGGCAACGGCGAGCTGGAGTATTCACTGGAGGGAGCGTTGCCCGAGGGGCTGGAATACGATGAGGCCACCCGGACGGTATCCGGAACCCCCGCAGTTTCTCCGGCCCCGACCGAGTTCACTTGGACAGCCTCCGACGTAGACGGAGACTCGGATGAAGTACGCTTCTATGTCTTCGGGTCGGCCGCGGAGGATCTGGTGCCGGACTTCGCCGAAAGGATCCCGGACCAGGTCTACGTCGATGGTTGGCCTATCGAGCCTCTGTCGTTGCCAGTGGCCACGGGAGGCACCGGCGAGCTGGAATACTCGCTGGAGGGAGTGCTGCCCGAGGGGCTGGAATACGATGCGGTCACGCGGACGATTTCCGGCATCCCTGTCGGGGCCCATGCCCCCGGCGAGTACACGTGGACAGCCACCGACGCCAACGGCGATGCGGAGAATCTGATCTTTTCCCTGGTGGTGGAAGAGGACGTCAACCCCGAGTTCACCGGAGAAGTGCAGAATCAGACGTGGATCCAGAACTCGGAGATTGCGGTGCTGAGATTTCCCGGTGCGGAAGGGGGCAACGCGCCGTATGTCTATTCGGTGTCACCTGAGCTTCCGGCGGGGCTGAGCTTTTGGGCTGGCGACCAGACGATTTCAGGCACGCCGACGGAGTTCCAGGAACGGACCATCTATACGTACCGGGCGGTCGACGCCGACGAGGACCCGGTGGAACTGACTTTCTCACTGGAGGTGATCGAGGACCTGACGCCCAGCTTCGCCGGAGGTGTGGGGGGGCAGATCTGGACGGAAGATTCCGAAGTCGAGCCGCTGGTTCTGCCGGAGGGTTCGGGCGGAAACGGCGATTTGACCTACGAACTCTCTCCGGAACTGGCACAGGGCCTGGTTTTCGATCCGGAGACGCGAACGATCTCGGGAACGCCCGTGGTACCCAAGGAACGGACCCGCCACGTGTACCGGGTGCTTGACGTCGACGGCGACGCCGCGGTTCTGACCTTCTCGGTGGAGGTTCTGAAGGATCTGATGCCGAGCTTTCCCGAGGCGGTGCAGAACCAGACCTGGATCCAGGACTCGGAAATCGCGGCCCTGGATTTGCCGGGTGCGGAAGGTGGCAACGGGGCAATCTCCTATTCGATTACTCCGGAACTTCCCGCGGGGCTGACATTCCGGTTAGGCGACCAGACGATACTGGGAACGCCGACGGAGGCCCAGGAACGGACCCTGTACGTGTACCGGGCGGTTGACGCCGACGGAGATCCTGTGGAGATGACCTTCTCGCTGGAGGTGTTGGAAGACCTGATGCCGAGCTTCCCCGAGAGCGTGGAGGCTCAGATCTGGACGCAGGATTCCCCCCTGGTAGAGCCGCTCCAGCTGCCCGCGGCGGAAGGTGGCAACGGTGCCTTGTTCTATTCGCTGTCTCCGGAGCTTCCGGAGGAGATGTCATTCGATGCGAGGACCTTGTTGATTTCAGGCAGGCCGACAGATCCACTTGATGAAACCGATTACACGTTGACGGCAACCGACGGCGACGGCGATCCGGTCGATCTGGTCTTCTCGGTGACGGTGCTGGAGGACCTGATGCCGAGCTTCCCGGCAGTGGTCAGGAACCAGCTCTGGACGCAGGATTCGGAGATCGAGCCGATCCAGGTTCCGGAGGCCGAGGGCGGCAACCGCGAGCTGGCCTCCATGAGGTATACGCTTATCCCTGAGTTGCCTGCGGGAGTGACGTTCGACGCGGGATCGCTGACGATATCGGGCACCCCGGAGAATCCGCAGGATCTGACGCGCTACGTGATCCGGGCGAGAGACGCGGACGGGGACGTGGCGGGATTCGCGTTTTCCGTGAGGGTTCTTGAGGACCTGATGCCGAGCTTCCCCGAAACCGTGGAGGATCAGATCTGGACGCAGGATTCGCCGATCGGGACGCTGGCGCTTCCGGTGGGCGAGGGGGGCAACGGCGTCGACCAGGTCGAGGGTCTGTTGAGCTATGCGCTGTCACCCGACCTTCCGGACGGTCTGATGTTCGAGGGCACCCGTCAGCGCATCCGGGGCACGCCGGCGGTGCCGATGGATGAGACGACGTTCACGTACACGGCCACGGACAACGACGGCGACTCGGTGGAGCTGACCTTCTCGCTGACGGTGCTGGAGGACCTGATGCCGAGCTTCCCGGCAGAGGTCCGCAATCAGCTCTGGACGCAGGATTCGGAGATCGAGCCGATCCAGCTTCCGGCGGCCGAGGGAGGCAACCGCGAGCTGGCCTCCATGAGGTATACGCTGACCCCTGAGCTGCCGGCGGGGGTGACGCTTGACGAGGGGTCGCTGACGATATCGGGCACCCCGGAGAACCCGCAGGATCTGACCCGCTACGTGTTCCGTGCGAGGGATGCGGACGGGGACGTGGTGGGGCTGGCGTTTACCGTGAAGGTCCTGGAAGACCTGATGCCGAGTTTCGGCGAGAGCGTGGAGGATCACATCTGGACGCAGGATTCTCCGATCGGGACGCTGGAGCTTCCGGTGGCGGAAGGGGGCAACGGCGTCGACGGCGTCGAGGGTCTGTTGAGCTATACGCTGTCACCCGACCTTCCGGACGGTCTGATGTTCGAGGGAACCCGTCAGCGGATCAGGGGCACGCCGGCAGTCCCGATGGATGAGACGACGTTCACGTACACGGCCACGGACGACGACGGCGACTCGGTGGAGCTGACCTTCTCGCTGACGGTGCTCGAGGACCTGATGCCGAGCTTTTCGGCAGAGGTCAGGAATCAGCTCTGGACGCAGGATTCGGAGATCGAGCCGATCCAGGTTCCGGAGGCGGAAGGAGGCAACCGTGAGTTGGCCTCCATCAGGTATACGCTGACCCCCGAGTTGCCGGCGGGGGTGACGTTCGACGATGAGTCGCTGACGATATCGGGCACCCCGGAGGATCCTCAGGACCTGACGCGCTACGTGCTTCGGGCGATCGACGCGGACGGGGACGTGGTGGGGCTGGCGTTTATGGTGAAGGTGCTGGAAGACCGGATGCCGAGTTTCGACGAGAGCGTGGAGGATCAGATCTGGACGCAGGATTCTCCGATCGGGACGCTGGAGCTTCCGGTTGCGAAGGACGGCAACGGCGTCGACGGCGTCGAGGGTCTGTTGAGCTATACGCTGTCACCGGATCTTCCGGAGGGTCTGGTGTTCGAGGGCACCCGTCAGAGGATCCGGGGTACGCCGGCGGTGCCGATGGATGAGACGACGTTCACGTACACGGCCACGGACAACGACGGCGACTCGGTGGAGCTGACCTTCTCGCTGACGGTGTTGGAGGACCTGATGCCGAGCTTCTCGGCAGAGGTCCGGAACCAGGCCTGGACGCAGGATTCGGAGATCGAGCCGATAGAGCTTCCGCAGGCTTCGGGTGGCAACGTGGAATTGACCGGTGAGTTGACTTATACGCTGACCCCTGAGTTGCCGGCAGGGGTGACGCTGAATGGCGCGACCATTTCAGGCACCCCGACGGTGGATCAGGAGCTCACCCGTTATGTGTACCGGGCGATTGACGCGGACGGGGACGTGGCCGGGGTGGCCTTCTGGGTGGTGGTCGCGGAGGACCTGACGCCGGAGTTCACCGAAGGCGTGGAGGACCGCGACTACCTCACCGATTTGGCCATCGCCGCATGGGTGCTGCCGGAAGCCACCAGCGGCAACGGCCTCCTGGTTTACACGCTGACCCCCGATTTACCGGAGGGTCTGTCGTTCGACCCGCCGTCGCGAAAGATAACGGGAACCCCGACGGTAGCTCAGGATCGCATGGAATACACCTATACCGCGACGGATGCCGACGGGGACACAGGTTCGTTGACCTTCGGGCTGACCATTACCCTGGCGAAGCCGACGGCGCGGAATCTCCTGCCTGACCTCCAGCTGCTGGCCGGCGGCAATACGGCCAGTGTCAATGTGGACGGGCTGTTCACTGGTCAGAAACTGGAATACCAGTTCGAGTCGAACGACACCGATGTCGCCACGGTGCAGTCCGACGGGGCTTCTGCCGTGGTGACGCCAAAGCATGAAGGTTCGGCGATGGTAACGGTAACGGCGACCAATCCGAGCGGTTCCGTGGCAATCGAATTTTCCGTCGCTGTCAGCACCGCTCCGGAAGAGCGCGCCGTACTCGATAACGTCCTCGCCGGTCTGGCGCGGGCGCGGCTGAGCAGTCTGACCGGTGTGATCGGCCGCCGCTTCGAGGCTGGTGCAGCTTCATCCATGAGCGCTTCCCAGGCTTCCAGGTACGAAGCCAGCCGCAGGGACCTGTGGTTCGACGATCTGGACGCGTCCCTGGGTGGCTCTGGCGGTCCCGGGGATTCCCACCGGAAGCCGACCTCCAGACTGTGGGGCCGCACCTTTGCGGTGGCGCTCGGAAGCGGTGAAAGCGGCATGGGCGGCGAGTGGGCCGGGGCCGGTTCCGTTCAGTCCATGTCCGAGTCGTCGTTCAAGGTTCGCTGGAGCCTTTGGGGCGCCGGAGACCAGCAGAGTTTCAGCGGAGGCGAGTCCAACCAGTACGAAGGGGACCTGCGCTCGGTGTACGTGGGTCTGGACGGCGAATTCGGGAAACCGTGGCTGGGTGGCAGTCGCTGGCTGAGCGGAGTGTCGATTGCCAGCAGCAGCGGTGAAGCCGAGTACGATTTCACCGAGTCCGACATGAGCGGCAGCGGCACCCTCACGACGAGTCTGACGAGCGTTTACCCTTACATGCGGGGCGTGCTCGCCTCCGGCCTGGAGCTGTGGTCCATCGCCGGGGCAGGCTCCGGCGAGGTGACCAACGAACGGGCCCACCTGGACGGCACAACCGACGAAGGCGACCTCACCATGGGGCTGCTGGCGTTGGGTATGCGCAAGCCACTGACTGCTGCGCAGACTCGGCTGACGCTGTTGGGAGATGCTGCACAGGAGTGGCTTTCCGCCAACGGCGCGGGTTCGCTTGCCTATAGCCCGGTGTCGTCGGTGCAGCGCGCGCGCATGGGTGTCGAGGTGGCGCGCCGCATGGGCGGCCTGGAACCGTTCGGCGAGGTGAGCGGCCGTTACGACGGCGGCGACGGGGACGCGGGATCGGGCGTCGAGGTGGCGGCCGGTTCGCGCTACCGCAGCGCCCGCCTCGACGTGGAGGCGCGGGGCCGCATGCTCGCCATGCACTCGGCCTCGGGCTACAAGGAGACCGGCTTCGGGGCGCGCATCAGGGTGCGGTCGCACGCCGACGGCACCGGCATGTCGATGTCGCTGTCCCCGCGCTGGGGCCGGGCGGAAGGAAACGGCACCTTGTGGAGAGACCAGGCCCTGCAGCTGAGGAGCGGGGGAGCAGTCGCTTCCGGACTTCGAGCTCCGGCGCTTGGGGGGGAAATCGGTTACGGTTTCGCCGCGGCGCAAGGTGTGCTGACTCCGACGCTGCAGATGCACCGCAGCGACTATGGCAGCACGCGGTTGGGGCTGGCCCTGGGTTA
>JAPOYZ010000408.1 GCA_026706325.1 Candidatus Aminicenantota bacterium | reverse complement strand
GATTTTGGGTAGCTCCACCGGAACGTCCGCCAAACCGTGTCCCGCATGAAGACGGCGCTTCAATCCCGGTAGGGGTCGAACTCGCCCGCGGCGGCCATGGCCACGCCGATGGGGTCGAGGGTGTGGAGGATCCGGATGGTGCCTCGATGCGCCTCCAGGACTTCGGGCAGCCGTTTGTAGCAGTGGGGCGATTCGTCGGTGCCGGCCCCGCGGAGTTCCACTCCCATGCCGCGGACCCAGGCCAGCATCATGTCACGGCTGATTTCCCCCGCCGAGATGCGGATCCGCTTTCCCTTTCTGAATCGGGTCTTGCCGGCGGCCCGGGTCCGGGACATGACCCGCCCCGCGCCGTGGACGGTTGAGTAGAGGGCCTGCTCGCTCTCGTCCGCGTCGACTCCTTCCAGGATCACGGACCGGTCCCCCATGGAACCTCCGACGAACCCTTTTTGTCCGGGAAAGGCGGGAGTGGCTCCTTTTCGAACCACCCACAAATGGCGGCCTCCGTGCTCTTCTTCCCAGGCGAAATTGTGGTGATTGTGGACTTCTTCCAGGATCTCCGCTCCCAGAATGGAAGCGACCTTCTCGCAAACCCAGTCCCGGCCCGCGTAAGCATAGCGGCCGGCCAGCTTCATGGACGCCACGTATTCGGCCCCCAGTTCCGTCTCCACGTCCAGCAGCACGGGGTCCACGTGCATCCCGTTCTTGCCGCCTCCCGCCTTGATGAAGTGAGTGGCCAGCTTGTGGCCCAGACCGCGCGAACCGAAGTGCACCCCGGCCCAGATCCGCTCTCGCTCGTCGGAGAAGAGGTCGACGTAGTGGTTGCCGCCCCCGATGGTGCCCAACTGTTTTCTGGCCACCGGTTTCAGGCGCTTGGCTACCGGTATCTTCCAGGCCGGATCGTCGTCGAAGAGGTCGTGGTCGACCGGCTCCCGGTTGACCCGGCCCACACCGAAGGAGAGGGACTTCCAGATCTCATCCATGATGGACGGGATCTGCTTCCGGATGTCCCCGTAGTCGCAGTCGAGCCGGACCGCCTTGTTGCCGCAGGCGATGTCGAATCCGACGCCCGAAGGGCTCACGCGGCCCTCGTAGGCGACGACACCGCCGATGGGGACGGCATAACCCAGATGGTGATCCGCCATCAGGGCGCAACCCTCCGCCTCCCCGGCGCAGTTCTGCATCTGAAGAACCGCGTTCTCCTGGGGATCGCCCCACACCGGAATGTCGCCGATGAACCGCATCTCGACGGAGCGGTGAAACAGCCTACGTCAGTCCGCCAGTTTTACCTGCCGTCCCTTCCAGACCTTTTCCAGGAACTGATCCCGCCCCGAGTTCCAACGGTAGTAGCGGTAACGAAAGGCGTTTCTCTTGTAGTAGTCCTGGTGGTAGTCCTCGGCCTTGTAGAACCGGTTGAGCTCGCGGATCTCGGTCACGATGGGCCGATCGAACACGCCGGATTCCTCCAGGCGCTTCTTCGATTCCTCGGCCAGCTTCCGTTGCATCTGGTTCTCGTAGAAGATGACCGTCCGGTAGTGGGGTCCGCGGTCCACGAACTGGCCGCCCGCGTCGGTCGGATCGATGTTCTTCCAGAACACTTCCAGCAACTGGCTGAATGTCACCCGGGAAGGATCGTAGATCGCCTGCACCGCCTCGACGTGGCTGGTCCTTCCGGCAGAGACCTGCTTGTAGGTCGGGTTCACCTCGGTTCCACCGGCGTAGCCGGAGATCACCTCTTGGACGCCGTCGACCTTTTCCAGGTCCGCCTCGACGCACCAGAAGCACCCTCCCGCCAGGGTCGCCGTCGCCGAGTCCGCGCCGCCGGCGACCGGGTCGTCTCCGGCCAGTTGCGCCCAGGCGGCAGGACCGAACAGGAGCGCCGACACAAAAATCCCGATCACTCCGATCCCGAATAGATGTTTCATCGTCCGACTCCTTCATTGCTGGAACACTGTAGCGATGCCTCACTACCATTTTGACTACCGGCTTCGAAGGTTGTCCAATTCCAGGGCCGGGAACGACGGTGCCGCGTGTGGTTTTCTCCAAAATCGCGCATCATGATGACCTCGATCTTGTCGCGACCGGAGAGAGTTATGGTTTGGACACGACCAGTGCAGGAGTGGAATTGAGATGGCTACGCTTCGACCGTCACCTGAGCGTTCGTTGGCCGCGTTGAACGAGGTCCGCCGGTGGGTCCCGCCGACTCCCTTGACTCTGGAGAACGAACTGTCCCACCTCCTGGGGGCCGAAGTCTACGTCAAGCATGAATACGAGAGTCCGGTCCGATCCTTCAAGATCCGCGGAGCCGTGAACCTGGTGGCCGACTTGGTGACCGATCCCGGCATCGCCCGCCTCTATACGGTTTCGACCGGAAACCACGGCGCGGCCATGGCCTACGCCTGCCGGCAATACGGGATGGCGTTGACGGTGGTGGCGCCGGTGGGGGCGGATGAGAGCAAGTTGGCGCTGATCCGGGAGTTCGGAGCCGATCTGGAGCTGCTGGGACGCGATCTGGACGAAGGCAAGGAGTTGTTGCTGGAACGCGGTTTCGAAGCGGGCCATCTCTTCATCGAGGACGGGAAATCGGCGCGGATCGTCGAGGGGACTTCGACCATCGGGCTGGAGCTGGCTGACCAGCAGCCGGGTTTGGAGGCGGTCTTCGTACCGGTTGGAAACGGCGCCCTGATCGGAGGGCTCGCCAGCAGCTTGAAGGCGGCGAACCCGGCGGTTCAGATCATCGGAGTCCAGTCGGAAGAGGCGCCCTGCATGGCCTTGTCATTCGCCAACGGCAGGCCGACGGACACTGCCACGGCGGAGACCTTCGCCGGCGGCATGGCGGTGCGAGTCGCCATCCCAGAGGCCGTGGAGCTGATGCTGGAGGTGGTGGACCGGATGGTCCTGGTCTCGGAAATCGAATTGAAGCGAGCCATGCTCCTCTTCCAACGGGTCACAGGCACCCTGCCCGAGGGCGCCGGCGCCGCCGCTCTGGCCGCAGCCCTGAAGCTTCGTCAGCAGTCGAAAGAGGACGAACCCTGGTCTTTGGGGAGCGTTTGCCTCATTGCCACCGGCGCCAACGTCGATTCGAAGCTGATTCGAGAGGTGGAGAGCCTTCTCCGCTGACGTCACCCGGATTCCGCAACCACGGGGTTTTCCAACACTCCGATCGCATCAACTTCGATGCGGACGGTTTCACCCGGCTGCAGCCAGCGAGGCGGCGTGCGGGTGAAACCTACGCCCGGGGGAGTGCCGGTGGCGATCGTGTCGCCCGGTTCCAGTGTGGCGATGGAGGACAGACAGGCGACGATCGCCGGAATGCGGTGGATCATCGATCCGGTGGTGTCATCCTGCAAAACCTCGTCGCCGATACGCAGCCGGATGCCGAGCGAGTGGGGATCGGGGATTTCATCGCGCGTCACGAGACACGGCCCCATTGGTGCGAACGTATCGAACGATTTCTGGATGTCGTACGGCCCCGGCGACCCAAATAGAGCACGCAGCGAAAAATCCCGTGCGCTCACGTCGTTCAGAATCGTATAGCCGGCGATGTGGTCGTAGGCATTTTCCGCCGGAATGTTTTTCCCTCCGGCGCCGATCACCAGCGCCAGCTCGGCCTCGTAGTCCACCTTTCGACTGTTTTGCGGCAGGACAATTGGCTGGCCAGGGCCGATGACGGCGGTCGACCACTTCGTGAAGAACAGCGGCACGTTCCGGGGCGCCTTTACGGTGGCCTCCTTGCCGTGTTCTTCGTAGTTGACCCAAGCCGCAATCAGCTTGGGAGGGCGGGGAACCGGCGCCAGAAGCTGCGTGGTTGCGAGCGGAAGCAGCACACGCTGCCGTAGAAACTCCTCCGTTGCGCCCGGCAGTTGCTCTTGGACGTATGCGAGCGCTTCCCTGGCCGTCTCCAGTGCTTCCGCGCCGCCTTCGAGGAACTCGACCATCCGCGCCGGCAGAGGCCGCGAGTTGTGCCGCCCCCTGATCGGGTCCCGGCTGCCTGCCATCAGTTCCCGATGGGCGCGGCTCAGGTCAACGATCAGATCGCCCGATTTATCGAGGGCGCCAAGCCGGGTCTCTTCAGACAGGAGGTAGCTGACCAGCTTCATGAGTGCGGTAATTGCTTAGGGTTGACGTTGCAGCCACGGCATTTTGCTTGTGCCGCAGGCCTGTCCCGGGTTTGTCCGGCGAAATTATAGGAAGCGGAGATTCGGTGGCGTCAAGTGTATAATTCGCCAACAAATGTCATTCCGACTGCCCGCTCGTGGTGGTTGGGTCTTGCAGGTGATCCGGGCCAAAGGAGAGTGCACCATGCATTTCGTTGTCTTCGCGACACACAAGGGAGACATGGGTGAGGAACGGCTCCGCGTGGCGGATGCGTTCGCCGCCTACATTCACGATTCCTCCCATCATCCTGACGTCACCGTTCATCATGGTGGGCAGACGCTCAGCGAGAGCGGCGAGACCGTCACCGGTCTGGTCTTGGTGCTCGAAGCTCCCTCGCTGGAGGCGGCCCAGGCATTCGTCGGCGACAGTCCCTATGCCCGGGCGGGCACCTTGGCCGATTCCCATATCCGCCCGTGGAACTGGCTGACGGGACGCCCCGGCTAGACGAATTGGAACGCCGTCCGGTCCGCCGGGTCCTCGGGGAACGCCCCGAGGAGTGGTTCCCGACCGACGATGCCCAACCCAAGCTGACACGGAGCGAGTGCCCCTGCTTGCCCCGGTGGCGGAACCCGGCAGGAATTCGCCCGTGGCCGCGTGCGAGCAACAGGCAGGTCTTCCTCCGGACACGAATCACTCCACCGGGGATTCGGAATATCTCCGGTCATGAGGATCGACAAGGCGCGCGTGAGCCGGCCGGGGGAGCCTCATGAGCAACGGTCACCAGCAACGCGCTGCAAGCGTTCGCTACCAGCCCGACGAGAATCCTCCGGCGTTCTTGTCTCTGGGTTGCGGCCTGCAGTTGGTGGTTCTCGGCATCACCAGCATCATCTTCATCCCCACCATCGTCATCCGGGCCGGCGGAGGAACCGACGCCTACCTGTCCTGGGCCGTGTTCGGCGCGGTCGCCGTCAGTGGACTCTGCACGGCCCTGCAGGCAGTTCGGCTGGGCCGGGTCGGATCGGGCTACCTGCTCTTCATGGGCCCCGCCGGAGCCTTTATCGGGGTCTGCGTCGGCGCCCTCGACGACGGCGGTCCGGCGCTGCTCGCCACCCTGGTCATCGCCTCCTCGCTGGTCCCCATCGTGATTTCGCTGCGGCTCGCCCTGTTCAGGCGCCTGCTGACGCCGACCATCGTGGGCACCGTGAACATGCTGGTGCCGGCGACCGTGCTGCCGGTCGTTTTCAGTCGCCTGGCCGACGCGCCGCACGACATGGCGCTGGGTCCGCCGCTCACGGCAGTGGCCACGGTTCTGGTCATCAGCGGCATCTCCCTGAAGGCGGGACCGAGGCTGCGTCTGTGGGCTCCGCTTGCCGGGGTTCTTGCAGGTTCGGCAATTGGCGGGTCGTTGGGTCTCTACGACTTCGACCTGGTCGCCCGGGCTCCCTGGATCGGCCTGCCGCAGGGCAACTGGCCCGGTATCCGGCTGGATCTCGGTCCGGCGTTCGTCGAGCTGCTTCCCGCCTTCGTGTTCGTGTCCCTCATTGGCGCCATCCAGACGATCACCGGCGTGGTCGCCATCCAGCGCGTATCCTGGCGCCGGCCGCGCGCCGTGGACTACCGGGCGGTGGAGGGTGCGGTGGCCGCGGACGGAATCGGCAAGCTGCTGTCCGGCCTCACGGCGATCGTGCCGACCCAGACCATTGCGGTCAGCGCTCCCACGATCGAGCTGACCGGGGTGGCGGCACGCCGCGTGGGAATCGCCGCCGGCGGCGTGCTGATGGCGCTGGCGTTCCTGCCCAAGGCCCTTGCCATGATCCTGGCCATACCCAGCCCGGTCGTTGTCGCCTACCTGACGGTCGTGCTGGCCATGACCTTCGTGCGCGGCATGACCGAAGTCGTGCGGGGCGGGATCGATTACCGCAAGGGAATGATCTCCGGTGTCGCTTTCTGGGTCGGAGTCGGCTGCCAGAACGACCTGCTGTTCCCCGAGCTTCTGTCGGAGCTGGGGGGCGGCCTGCTGGGAAACGGCATCACGGCCGGGGGCATCACGGCGATCCTGATGACGCTGTTTCTGGAAGCCACGGCACCGCGCCGCAGCCGGATCGAAGGCCGACTCGACCTTTCCGTGCTGCCGAAGATCAGGGAGTTTCTCGGTACCTTCGCATCCCGCAGCGGCTGGGGGTCGACCATGGTAGACCGCCTCGCCGCCGCCGCCGAGGAAACGATTCTGACCCTGATCGGCGAGGATGAGGACGACAAGAAGCGCGAGAGGCGGCGCCTGCTGCTGCAGGCGCACAAGGAAGCCGACGGAGCCGTACTCGAGTTTGTTGCAGCCTCCGGCGAGGAGAACCTTCAAAACAGGATCGCGCTGCTCACCGAGACGCCCGATGACGTACTGATGGAGCGGGAGGTCTCGTTGCGGCTGTTGCGGCACATCGCCTCCTCGGTTCGCCACCAGCAGTTCCACGACACGGACATCGTGACCGTCCACGTGAAAGTCCCGGAGACCGGCCATGGGGACCGCTAGTCAGGGGGCATTGGTGTTGCGCTTGCTGGCCGGGCCGGCCGCGTTCGCCATCGTCCGGACTGTGCCGCTCGCCGGTCTCGCCCCCGAGGCGCACTTCGCCCTCGGTGTCTATGCCTGGATCGTGGCCTGGTGGGTGACCCGGCCGGTGCCGTGGGCGGTCACCAGCTTCCTGCCATTCGTCCTCCTGCCCATCGGCGCGGATATGGGCTTGTCCGACGTGGCCGCTACCTACGGGCACGTAATACTGCCCTACCTGGCCGGCGTCATGCTCTTCGGCCACGCCTTTCAAAAGCACGGTCTGGCGCGCAGGATCGCCCTGGCCGCGCTATGCATCCCGGGGGTAGCCCGTTCCGGCAGCGGCCTGATCCTGGCGGTCCTGGTCGTATCCGCGGTGATGTCGGCGGTGGTCAGCGACCTGGCGGTCATTGTGATGTTGACGCCGATTGTGTTGTCGGTCGTGCATTCGGTGGCGCCCGGAGCGACCCGCATGTCGGCGGCGGCCAGCCTGGCCGTTCTCTACGGCGCCGCGGCCGGGGGGCTGGCAACGCCGGCAGGCATCGTCTTCAATGCGCTGACCCTCTCTCTGCTGGACCAGTTCACCGGCTACAGCGTCAGCTTCGGACAGTGGGTGTCGACCGGAGTCATCCTGGCGGCGGCCCACTTTCCGGTCTGCTACCTGATCCTGAAGTTCATGCTGCCACCCGAAGTGAAGGCCATCCCCGATGCCCGCGCCCGCTTCCTCAAGGAACGTGAGCAACTGGGTCCCGTGAGCCGGGGCGAAAGGAACGTCCTCTTCGTGCTGGTTCTGATGCTGGTGCTTTGGACCCTGCCCACGGTCGCCGAGATCGGGTTTCTCGAGATCTGGTACGTGCCCCCGGTGGCCATGGTGCTGCTCTTCGTGCTGCCGGCGGACAGGAAGCGCGGTGAAATGACCCTGGAGGCCGGAGACTTTCAGAAAGGCGTCGGATGGAATGTGCTTTTCCTGGTGCTCGGCGGGATGGCGCTGGCGGACGTATTGACCACTCTGGGCTCGATCGACTGGCTCGCCGGCAGGCTGACGGGAAACCTTACCGCCGGGGTGTTGCCCTGGGTTGCGGGTCTGGCAACGGTGCTGTTGACGCAACTGGGCAGCGGGGCGGCAACCTCGATGATGGTTTCCACGATTCTCTTCCCCATTGCGGAGGCTCTCGGCTACAACTCCTCCATTCTCGCCCGGATTATCGCAGGCACGGCCCAGGCGGTGGCCTTTCCCTGGTCCAGCCCGGCCTCGGCCACGACATTCTCGTTCGGAGCCGTTGAATTCGGGACCCTGTTCAAAGTCGGCCTCGTCGCCACCGTCCTGACCTCGATCGTGGTGATCGCGCTGAGCATGATCCTGGTGCCGGCGATGGAAGCGTTTAGCGTGAGGTGATGGACAGCGGCGACTTGGGGCGCCGCTGTCCGGGGTCGGGCCCATTTGAAACAGTGGAGGGACTAACCGGAGAGGACCGACAAGAGATATCCACGAAGGGAAACGACGAACCACAAATGGACACGAATGAACACCAATAGGCGGAATGATTCCCTATTCATTGGGGAGCAAGAACCGGTATCGAGGAGGCTGCCTACGAAGGACACGAAGTGATACCAAAGCAAGTAATGGCAGAAGCATTAAGGTCTCGCTTGTGGTTGAAGGAGGTCCGTCTGTATTTGTGCCTATTCGTGTTCATTCGTGGTTCGTCTTTGTTTGCGATCAGTCGTTTTTCCTCTAAATGATCCTCACACCAGAGCGGGGGCCGGGCCGACCTGAATCCGGCGATGTTGCATACTATTCAGCAGGTACCTGGAATAGTGGGATGTCCGGCCAAGAGCCGTGAAAGTACATGGTGGAATGCGACGGATGAAACGCGCAGAAGCCGGCGAAGCGGAATCTCCAGCCGCTCGGGGCGAGGTGACCAGGCCGGTCACTCGGCTGAATCACCAGGAAGAGTTCGAGCACGCCTGGACCGACCCGCGCAACACCCGAATCGAGCTGCCTCCGGTCGACATCAACCGGGTGCTGGCGCGGTACTACCGCACCAACAAACCGCTCACGTTCACCCGGACCATGCTGTGGGACATGGAGGTAAAAAAAGCGTTCCGGCCCGACCTCTATATTCCTTCCGTTGTCTCGGAGGGCAGCTCCCGCTGTTGGGGCCGGCAGGCGGCGGCCGGCGGAACCGAATCCTTCCTGCGATGCTCGCGGCAGCGGCTCCGGCTCAAGCCGTCGGAGCGCGGGTTGGTCCTGGAACAGGTATTGCTCAACCCGTCCCGGCAGAGCGCCACTTTCATCGGAGCGGCCGAACTCCTCGACTGGGACGGGAACTGGCTTCGAGCCGGCCGGGGACAGCCTCTCTTTCACGTTGAGCACTCGGTTGACGGTGGTGAATTCCGACCTCTTAACCGGTG